>CAZJJR010000022.1:0-7730 GCA_964546365.1 uncultured bacterium
ATACTGAACAGGGTTTAGCTGAGTCTCATAATCATGCTAAAGGTCGTCGTGGTGATGATATCCGAAAAGATTTGGGCTGGGATTAGATTAAGGACTAAAATACTTTAGGATTTACGCACTCTAACAGCAATAGAAGGAAAATAATTTGTCCGAAAAGCAAAAAGAAAAGTTAGCTCAAGTTAAAGACGCTTCGCCAACAGTTGCCATTATGCACGACTTGAAAGAGGAATTTCATTTTTTATTTGAGGAAAGTAAGAGTTTAGGAGAAGGAACTCTAAAATTAATTGATTGGTTAAAGAAAGCTGAACCATATTACCGAAATAGTGTTTCAACAATTAAGCGTTGGTTCCCGGAGATAGTGGGTTACTTTGAAAGAAGAACAACTAACGGGATAGTGGAAGGTATTAATAACAAATTAAAATTGCTAAAACGTTGCGGCTTTGGCTTTAAAAATTTTCATAATTTTGAGATCCGGGCTTTACTTCTCTGGCATTTTCCTCACAATATAGCACACTAAGTACGGAAGAACCGTATTCTCAATGCCTAAAAATTGAATTAGCTTACTAATAATACGAAAATCGTTAATTTTAAGTGGATCTCCACAACCAAGGTAATGTTTGACTACATCAGCATATAGTTGTGGATCTCGATCCGCAAGAGCAATAAGTACTCTAACCACTTGGCCTGGAAGATAAAATGTATTATGTTTACGTAGGTCTGCCTCTCGCTGAATCTCAAGGCATTGCTCAAAAAATTGCTTGTATTCTTCCAAGTTGTAGTTGGCAAAGAAGTCTTGAATACGTCGTTGCCTAAGTTGCTCATATTCCTGATAACCTAAATTTAAGTCCTGTTTCTCTAACCGATTGAAAAAAAGAACTTCAGACAGAGAATAAGTTGTATTCCTAAAACGATCTCGTAAATCTTCACTAAATGATATATTATGCCGTTCCAGATGCTCTAAGTAGATTTGGACAATAAGGCAATTAAAATAGCTACTTGGATCTAGCTTTGACTGAATAAAAGAAAGCACCTTTAATGAGTCTTGGCCGATCAGTTCACCTACCGATACTTTATGGCCCGATGTACTATACTTGTGAAGAAGCTTAAGGACATCTTCCTTAAGAATACCTATCTCATAAAGCCGGAACACCCGCTCCCAAAGTGTTCGTCTCAATTCAACCAGTTCTGGCGTTGATACTAAGGTGAATTTAAAGATGTTGATTGTATTTCTACCTTTCATCCTGCTAGCGTCGAACTCCGTATTGAGGTAATTTTCAGCTACAGCGAGAAACAATTTCGCAAACATTACATTAACATCGTTGCTATTCTCAGGTTTTTCCCAAAGAATATCAATCACGAGGCGTTGCGTAGCAAATCCATAAAGATAAAACTCGTGATCGAATCCAAATCGTTCACTAAGGAGGGAAATTACTTGCGATATTTCAGTAGGTCGCTTTGTTGTATATTCCAAGGCAACGTTTAATGCCATACGGAGATTATTCTCATCTGAGTATCTGAACAAGGCTAACGTGCTGAGAATAGAACTTGACGGCATACTAGAATTAGATTTAATTTCCAGTTTTGACGATCCCGCGCAATACCTGGATATTTTTGATAAAGATCGAAAGAAATAGGCCCAACACCAAATATATTGAGGTTTACCCCACGCTTCTGACACTCCTCTCTAAGATCTCTTTCCTGATCTGGCTCTAGCATAGAGGTGTGACAGAAAACTATCTCTTGAATTTTATTAACTAAAATTTGTGTTTTTGCTTCGTCAAAACACTTCTTTAAATCCTTTTGAAATTTCTGAATAATTTTGTCTGATTCTGTTGTTGTGTATTCGGCAAAAACATATTTACCATTCGGTAGCGGCACCAATGTGTCTGGAGTTCCTGTCCTTACTTTGTCAGCACCAATTACAGATCCAAGAGGATTAATTTGCTCATATCCTCGCTTGTGAAGGTAAGCATCCGCAAGCTTTTGGAATGCTTCACCGCTTAGTTGCCGTAGTTCATTTTGGATCTGGTTAATTTTTGACATATAGATCTGTGCAGACAATACAGAAGCAGTTTCTTTCAATACATATAGCATTTTCAAATGAGACATGAAAAAGCATCATATTTTTTGATATCAGGAGAAGTGAACAACTTGAAATCAACTAAACACTTAAACAGCCGCTTCATAAGAGTAAAATTTTTACAAAAACGGTAACACCGTCTAAGTAAGCTTTTTAATGATAACCAAACTGCTTCGATCGGATTTTCTTCCGGTGCATAAGGAGCGAATAAATGACAAGTAATATAACTTTCCATTCTTCTGGGGTTAAGCCGTGATTAATTATCTTTGAATATAGCTTTAATTTTATCATTCCTCGGTAATTCGTGTTTACATCTCATTTGAAAATGCTATCCTCTGAGGAGGGTGACAAAAGCGGGATCAGCTACTATTTGCATACCTAAGATAATAAAGTGGAGGATTAAAATACTCAATCCTCCACTCAAAACTATTATTTTATTTACTTAAACCGCACTAACCAAAAGTGAAATTAGCACTGCTAATACTGCTAGCTTGCACTCCATTTAGCGCTGCCAATAGTTCATCGCCATTCTTGAGACTAATCAAAGTATTATTAGCGTTAACTCCAATCCCCTGATTAATCACCAAATCCTCAAACGACAATCCACCAGTTAGTCCCAGCACATCCACACTGGTATCGAAGCGGAATATCAGATCGTCACCAGCCTTGGGACTTAGTATAAAAGTATCCAAACCGCTGCCGCCGTACAGAGAATCGCGACCTTCTCCACCATTGATAATATCGTCACCACCTTCTGCGTAAATTACATCATCGCCTTCCTCACCATCTAACCAATCATGGCCTGTACCACCGTAAATCAAATCATTGCCAGCACCACCCAGAATATTGTCATTTCCAGCCAACCCGGTCAGCGTGTCAAATCCATCACCACCTTCTAAGTAATCATTGCCAGCACCCGCATCCAGAAGATCGCGACCTTCACCACCGTAGAGTTGGTCATTGCCATCCCCAGCAGTTACTCGATCGTTGCCATCCCCAGCTTCGATATAGTCATCGCCAGCACCACCATCTAAAGTATCGTTACCTGCCGTACCGTAGAGTTGGTCATTTCCGATCCCAGCTTCAATGCGATCGCTTCCTTCTCCACCATCCAACTGGTCATCGCCGCTGCCACCAGCAATGCTATCGTTACCTTCTTGACCGTAAATTTGGTCGTTTCCATCGCCGCCTGAAAGGACATCGTTACCGATATCGCCTTCTAGATAGTCATTACCCGCACTGCCATTGATGGTATCGTTACCTTGCTGACCGTAAATTTGGTCGTTATTAAACCCACCGTTCAGCAAGTCATCATCCGTACCACCTTCCAGGTAGTCATTACCGCTACCGCCATCTAGAGAGTCGGCACCCTGTTGACCGAAGAGGAAATCATTCCCATCTCCACCATTGAGGAGATCGTTCCCTTTACCGCCATCCAGTTGGTCGTTACCCGCTTGTCCCGATAACTTATCGGCACCATCGCCACCATCCAAAATGTCATCGCCAGCACCACCATCTAACTGGTCGTTACCGGACTGACCGAACAGTTGGTCTTCCCCAGTACCGCCATCGAGAGTGTCATTTCCGCTACCGCCATCTAGTTGGTCGTTACCGGACTGACCGAATAGTTTATCGCTATCATTACCGCCTTCTAGGATGTCATCGCCGCTACCGCCATCGAGGAAGTCCGTTCCGTCTTTACCCAGAAGGACATCAGCACCATCACCGCCCCTTAGTTGGTCGTTGCCAGTGCTACCATCGAGGAGGTCATCGCCAGTACCGCCATAAATGCGATCGCTTCCTTCCTGACCGTAAAGTTCGTCGTCTCCTTCGCCACCATCAATTAAATCATCACCAGCATTACCGTTAATTAAGTCACTACCCGCTTCACCGTAAAGCTGGTCGTTCCCTTCACCACCGGAAACTTGGTCATTTCCTTCACCGCCAGAGATATTGTCCGCGCCTTCATCACCGGATAGAATGTCTGCATCTTCACCACCGGAGATGTTATCGTTTCCAATTCCGCCATCGATCGTATCTCGTCCCAGGCGACCGTAGAGAAAGTCATTTCCTTCATTACCGAAAATGCGGTCGTTACCTTTTCCACCATCGAGGAGGTCGTTACCTTTCCCACCAATTATTTGGTCGTGGTCAAGTTGTCCGTAAATGCGATCGTTTCCATCGCCACCAGTTAGTTTGTCATCGCCTTCGCCACCTTCTAAATAGTCGTCACCGATATCGCCATTGAGGATATCTTTTCCTTCATTACCGTAGAGTTGGTCGTTACCTTCGCCACCAGCAATTTCGTCATCGCCAGCGCCACCTTCGATGTAGTCGTTTCCACTACCGCCATCGAGGATATCTTTACCTTCGTATCCGTAAAGTTGGTCGTTACCTTCGCCGCCGATAATTTTATCGTCCCCAACTCCCGCATCTAAAAAGTCAATTCCAGCACCACCATCGAGGGTATCGTTACCTGCTTTACCGTAAAGTCGATCGTTTCCGTCACCGCCTGCAAGTTGGTCGTTACCTTCACCGCCATCGAGATAGTCTTCGCCTGCTTGTCCGAACAGTTTATCGTTACCTTCATCGCCAAGAATGCGATCGCTACCATTTCCTCCATCTAAATAATCATTTCCTGCTTGTCCGAACAGTTGGTCGTTACCATCTCCAGCATCTAAACTGTCGTTACCGTCGCCGCCTTCGAGATAGTCGTCTCCTGCTTGACCAAATAGCTTATCGTTACCTTCATCGCCAAAAATGCGATCGCTTCCATTCCCTCCATCTAATATGTCATCACCCGCTTGACCGAATAACTTATCGTTACCTTCACCACCATCTAAACTATCTTTTCCTTCGCCACCTTCGAGATAGTCATTGCCATCTAGACCTAGCAGTTGGTCGTTACCTTCAGCACCAAACAGAGAGTCTTTTCCAGCGCCACCATCGAGGATATCATTTCCTGCTTGTCCTAACAGCAGGTCATCGTTATCCCCACCGGATAAACTATCGTTACCAACACCACCATCGAGATAGTCATCTCCTGCTTTACCTAATAATTCATCATTGCCATCTTCACCTAATAAAGTATCGCTACCAACGCCAGCATCCAGAATATCGTTACCAGCTTGACCGAATAGTTGGTCATCGCCATCTCCAGCATCTAAACTGTCGTTACCACTACCGCCATCTAGGTAGTCATCGCCTGCTTCACCTAATAATTGGTCGTTATTATCGCCGCCGAAGATAGTATCTTTACCAGTACCGCCGTCGAGGATATCATCTCCAGTTTGACCTAACAGTTTATCGTCACCTTCACCAGCATCTAAACTGTCATTTCCAGTACCGCCATCGAGAATATCATCGCCAGTTTTTCCGAATAGTTGGTCATTTCCCGCACCACCTTCTAAGCTGTCATTACCAGTACCGCCATCGAGAATATCATCACCAGTTTGACCGAATAATTGGTCATTATCGTCACCACCGGAAAGGATATCTTTGCCAGCGCCACCATCTAGGTAATCATTACCTGCTTGACCGAATAATTGGTCATCATTATCGCCACCAAATATGCGGTCATTGCCAACACCTCCATCAAGGAAATCTTCACCTGCTTGTCCGTAAAGTTCATCGTTACCTTCGGCGGCAATTAAACTATCATTTCCATCGCCACCATCAAGATAATCATCGCCTGCTTCAGCTAACAGTAAGTCATCATCATCGCCACCCCAAAGTTTATCGTTACCTTTGCCAGCAACAAGGGTGTCGTTTCCAGTTTCTCCACTTAGTTGGTCGTCTCCTTCTCCTGCATCTAAATAGTCGTTATCTTCACCACCGTAGAGAAGGTCGTTACCAACACCGCCGGAGATGTAATCTTCACCTTCATCACCGTACAATTCATCATTGTCGCTTTCACCGTAGATGCTATCTTTGCCTTCACCACCGGATATGAAGTCATTTCCAGCACCACCGTATAAGGTGTCTACTCCCGCTTCTCCATATATAATGTCATTGCCTTTGCCGCTATCACCAGCTACGAAGTCATCGCCTGTACCTGCAAAGATTTGGTCGTCACCATCACCACCGCGAATATAGTCGTTTCCTTCTTCGCCGTTAATTAAATCTTTGCCTTCGTTGCCATAAAGTGAGTCGTTACCAACACCACCCCAAATTTGGTCGTCGCCTTTTTCACCGTAGAGTTTGTCATCGCCACCGCCACCTTTGAGGATGTCGTTACCGCTATCGGCGGTGATGATATTGGAGTTGTCATCTCCGATAAGTTCGTCATCAAATTTAGAACCGATCAGGTTTTCAATGGTGGAGATATTATCATTTTCCTTAGTAGGAATAATGATATCGTTGCCACCCCAACCATCTATGGTACGTCCGGTTTCTAAGTTGACTCGCACACCATTTTGATCGCGGCGATAACTGAGGATGTCGATACCTTCACCACCGTCAAAAATATCATCTCCCGCATTACCAATTAGGAAGTCATTTCCTTTTAATGCTTCGATGCGGTTATCTTTACTATTGCCGATGAGAATATCATCAAATTCGGAACCGATGATATTTTCTAGGTTTTTGAGGATGTCTGTGGTGCTGAAACCATCTTTGGCAGTACCAGCATCGATTTGGAAGTTTGGTTCGAGGTCGAGGTAGTATTCAATTGGGTTAGCATCGGTGACGAAGAGAGATTCTCGCTGAGTGCGAGCGCTTTCATAAAGTTTGGTTTCATCTATGTTGACAATTACGCCATCTGGTGAATTGAAATAGCTGACGGTATCAACTTCGCTACCGCCATCAATGAAGTCGTCACCTGCTTCTCCAATTAATAAGTCATCGTCAGAACCGCCGTAAAGTTCGTCATTACCTGCGTTACCGTTGAGGGAATCTTTCCCTGTTTGACCTTTGAGAATGTCGTCACCGCTGTTACCTTCGAGGTAATCATTTCCTTCGTTTCCTTCTAACAAATCGTTGCCAGAATTACCAAAGAGTTGGTCATTTCCTTCGCGACCGAAGAGTTTGTCATCACCCGTTCCACCGGAGAGAGTGTCTGCACCAATTCCGCCATCTAATGTGTCGTTATCTGCATCACCAGAGAGGTAGTCATTTCCTTCTTGACCGTAAAGTTTATCTCGACCTGTTCCACCGTAAAGTTCGTCTGCTTCTGTTCCGCCGTCGAGGTAGTCGTCTCCTGAGTTACCGAATAGGCGGTCGTTTCCTGCTTTTCCGAAGAGTTGATCGAATCCGTTATTGCCTTCTAAATAGTCGTCATCTTCGCCACCGTCTAAGGTGTCGTTGTTGTCGCCACCGTAGAGGGAGTCGTTACCTGTTTGTCCGTAGAGTTGGTCACTGCCATTCTCACCATAGAGTTTGTCATCATCAACACCACCATAGGCAGTATCATCTCCGCTAGCACCATAGAAAGTATCATTGCCAGAACCGCCTTCAAAGTAGTCGCTTCCTGAATCTGTGAAAGCACCAATTAATCCATCATCATCATAGGTATCATCCCCCGAACCGCCGTAGAATTTATCGTTACCTGAACCCCCTTCTCCATAGTCTTTTCCATCTTCGCCATAAAGGATATCGCTGCCATTCTCACCATAGAGTTTGTCATCATCAACACCACCATAGGCAGTATCAT
>CAZJJR010000022.1:7830-39001 GCA_964546365.1 uncultured bacterium
AACCGCCGTAGAATTTATCGTTACCTGAACCCCCTTCTCCATAGTCTTTTCCATCACCGCCCTGAAGCTCATCGGCGAACGAAGTGCCATAAATATGATCGTTTCCTGTACCGCCGACCATGAGATAACCAGAAGAGGGAAAGACTTCTGGAATGGGTCTTGCTGCTAAACCAGAAAGAAGCCAGTCATCTCCAGGTGTGCCGTAGATTACTCTCAGGTCGCCACGCTTATAAGACAAGAAAGGGTCAGATTTGATGTTATTGAGGTACGGGATTCCATCTGTAGCAGTAAGAAGAGCTAACCCAGCCGCATCTTTGGCAAGATCTATGGGATTACCTTTGACACTAACGCTGATTTCATTCAACTGATCGCCTAAGAAATTTTCCCAATAGCGGTAGTTTTCATAGATTTTTCCCTGCCCTGTGAACTCAATGAGAACCCCTCCACGTCCCAACTCGTAGGGGTCGAACATCGGCTTAAAAACGAGCTCGTTAGAAGCTTGAACCAGCAAATTATCTGAGTTAAAGTCAAAATTGTCCTTGAAAGCCTTCACCTCCATTTTTTTGATCGCTCTATTAATCCCAATGTCACCAGTGCCAGATACCTCAAATTCTATGGAAGTGATGGCAAAATTGGTGCTACCGAAAATGTAAGAACGCTCAGCATGGTCAGCACTGTATATATCAGTGCCATACTGGGAGATACCAACCACAAAGTCTTCATTTACTAAGTCCAATCCGCTGCCATTCTGTATCTTTCCACCTTGAGTAGTATAAATATACGTCCCAGGTTCAATGTTTATGGTATTGAAGAATTTTTTTACAGCACCAAACAGTGACGGATAAGCATAGCGCCCACCGCCGTTCGTCATGTAATCAATCATGCTGTAGGATTTGGATGCTGGATTGATACCATAGGATCTGATGTGTTCGTTGTAGTCAGGTGATGATGGATTATTTGTTCCGAACACTAAAAGCTTAGTAATTTCGATAGGGTCGTACCCTATACCTGACTGCTCAACTTTAAACAAATTTCCATTCAAATTCAAAACAACAGAATCATCCTCCTTCTTCATCTGCTGAACCTGATCCTGACTCAAATTCACCCCACGCACGAGCGCCGAAAAAGATTCCCCTTCATCCCCTGGTGTATCAGCAGTATTAATTTGGCAATCTACATAATGCCCAATTTCCTCAATTAAAACCGCACTAATTGCTTCACCATCACTCGCAGATTTACTCAAGAAATCTTGAGAGAAATAAATTGTATTAGTTGACCCCGCGTAAGCAGCGTTTGCCCCTTGTAACTCTGTACCCGATCGAATTTCAATTGCCGGAAGTGATTCAAAATTGCCACTAACCCACTGCTGACGTAAATTTTCCAACTTAGTAGCATCAAAACTTTCCCCAAAAGCAGTTGTAATTTTGTTGAGGAAATCTTTACTAGCAGCAAAGCTATTTAATGTGCTGTAAGCATTCTTAAGTGCATCTTGAACTAAGGAATTGGTTACTTGATTAGCAGAATTGGAAGTAAACATCGTTTTCTCCTTCAATAGCAGATATGGCAATTAATTGAATTAAACTGTTTGTGTCCTTGTCAGATTTCAAGCACAGATAATCGAACAAAACAAAAAACCGTAGAAGCAGACATTTCATCTACTTCAACGGCTTTGTGAGACTCACACCCATCAGGAGCCAGGTATGTAAAAAATATTGATTTTTACTACTATCTCAGCACTACCAACAGACAAATACTTACAATTTTGTCTTTGATATCCACTTCTCAATTTCTTCGTCAGTAAAGACAAAACGATAGTGTGTTGAACCTTTAACAATCACTCCAATTTTGTTTTGCTTGGTTCTTTCGGTTTCAATTCCTAAGTAGCCAAAACCTGTCTCTTTCCAAGTTTCCAGAAGAATAGTAGCGATGCGATCGAACAATTCGTTAATTGAGTCGGGTGTACTGTGCGGTAGCGACATAATCGAGCGATCGCTGAAACGTCGAATGACTTCCAGCTTCGGTAGAGTGCTTTCCTTTTGCTGCATAAAGCCTCAAAGTTTGTATGGTTCCTTTCCTTTATCTCTTCAAGTGAGAGTTTAATTTTCTATGAGATAAGTATGTACTTACGCATTGGTACTGTCAACCCTTAACAATCAACTATTTCGGACATAATTTTACATTTATGTCCAAATAATTATTTTATTACTGTAAGATAAAAATAAAGTTCGTTTAAAGTGTAAAAAGGTAATGGGCAGTTAATATCCCTGCAAATAATTCATCCTCACTACCAATTATTATAAACCCCATGACACTGTTACTAAACTTTCAAAACCTTCTTGAGTATTCAGTAAAACACGGCCTTTGTACTAAAGAAGATTGTGACCTCCTTGTTATCGAGCAAGTGGCGGCTAAAAACTTTAATTTATTAGTAAAGTTTCCCAATAACTGTAAACTCTTAGTCAAGCAGGAACGACACGATCGGGAAGGAAAAACCGCTGGGGAATTTCTCAACGAATGGCGAATTCAAGAATTTTTAGAGCGATTTCCCGAACTGGGCAATTTTCGTCCATTATTGCCAGTAGTATTACATTTTGATGCTGAAAATTCTATCATTGTTTTCAAATACCTGGATGACTATCGCGATTTAGCTGATTTCTATGCAAAAGAGAATGTTTTTCCGAGTGCGCTTGCATCTTCAATCGGCAATGTCATAGCTACCATCCACCGTTCAACTTTCAACCGCCAAAATTATCGAGATTTCTTTTCTCAAGATAGTGAAGCTGAACTAAAAGACCAAGTTCCTAACTTAATTCGCAGCTTAGAACGAATCACTCCAGAAATTTTCGGTTTAGTTCCCTCAGATGGCCTAAAATTCTTTGTTCTCTACCAACGCTACGAAAGCCTCGCACAAGCAATAGCAGAACTTTCTACTGCTTACAACCCTTGTTGCTTAACTCACAACGACCTAAAACTAAACAACATCCTTCTTCACCAAGATTGGCAACAATCTAACCAAAATATTGTCCGGCTAATTGATTGGGAACGTTCTGCTTGGGGAGATCCCGCATTTGATCTAGGAACTTTAATTGCTAGCTACCTGCTAATCTGGTTAAGTAGCTTAGTTATCAGTCAGACACTCACTATCGAAGAATCGTTGCGATTAGCAGCAACTCCCCTCGAACAGATTCAGCCTTCAATTAGTGCTATGACTGTAGCTTATTTTAATGCCTTTCCAGAAATAGTAGAACATCGTCCCGATTTTTTAAAGCGAGTTGTGCAATTCGCTGGGTTAGCATTAATTCAACAAATTCAAGCCATGATTCAATACCAAAAATCTTTTGGTAATACGGGAATTTGTATGCTCCAAGTTGCTAAAAGCTTGCTATGTCGTCCCGAACAATCAATGCCAACAGTTTTCGGCAATGCTGCTGCAACGCTAACTCAAATCAACCAAGCTGCTTAAAATATTCCCTCACCATTAAAGTCGATATGCAACTAATTAATTTTCCTCAAACTCAACAACAAAAATATCTTGAAAGCAGAGTGCTAGATACACTGCAAGACATCATCAAAGTTCAGATTCAGCCTAACTTCTGTATTCTTCATCCTGATTACAAACCTTTAGAACTTCCTTTAGAGATAGTCAACCGATTTAAAGGGATGCCAACAGAGGTACAAAATCGGTATATCAATTTGCAACTTCGCAGTTTTCTATATGGTATTCATTATAACGGTTCCCTAAAAACTGCGCTCGATCCAGATGCAAATTCCGATGCAAAATCTTTGTATCAAAATTTAGAAAATAACACTATTCTGGGTGTAGATTTAGCCTTTTACGAACGATTGCACGAAAGTAATGATGGAGAAGGCTACTTCGATCCAGGTTGGATTGTAGTGAGGCAAGAAAGTGATGGCACTTTAGCTGTAAATAAAGGTGGTTTGACTTTACATATTAAGCGCGATCGCCATCTTCACCCAAACCAAGAAAACGCTGGAATTGGTGATTCTATAGCTATTCGGATGCCCAAAAATTTCGTTCAAAACGGGTTTTATATGGCAGTAGGGAATGATGGGCCACAAAGTTATAATGCAGACAAACCTCTGGAAACAGTGCGCGTTTACTTTAACTTAACCCCTGAAGGTGCAGTTACAGTTATGGGTAAGCTGACGCACCTGCTGAACGCTATTTCAATTCCCTTCACTTTTAAAGTGTTATACAACCCAGGTGATTACGGACGCTACGACTCTGGAGTTCTTTACTTTGAAAAAAGTAACTATGAAGCAGTAAGGCTAGTTTTACAGACTGTCTATGCAGAGGAGAAAGCACATTTTAAAACAGAAATTCCCTTATTTACTAAACCGTTAGCGTCTGGTTTAGGGTTAGCAGAAGAACCAGACTACAAATTTGCAGCCCAAGAAAGTTTTGGGATGAACCGCTGCCAAATAGTGGCTAATGGTTTATTGGAAGCTTGGCAGAAAGGAGATGATTTACCAGAAGCACGAATGAATTCTATTTTTCAGCACTTCTCGCTGGTGGGAATTGACTGGCAACGTGCTTATCTCAATGCGAATTCAGAAGATATCTACACGCCATTATAACCATGAAAATACTCGATATTGCTTCACCATCGATAGGTTCATCAAATCCAATTGAACAATTAACTGATAAATTCCCCCAGTCCGATTTACCGTTTTACCGCCAACTTGGGCGAACTGATTTAACAGTTAGCTGTCTTGGTTTAGGAGGAGGTGGTGGTATTTCAAGTGAAGATACTCTCTATGCGTTTGAGCAGGGAATTAACTATTTTTTCTATTCCAGCGATTTGCACCACTATATCTACAGTTCGATGTCTGATGCGTTGCGAAAATTATGCGATCGCCGTTCATCAGTGCGAGAGAAAGTGGTGCTGGCGACGGTGAGTTATATCAAAAGTCCAGAAGCAGCGCTACCAGCTTTATTGGATCAATTTGTGGAACTGGGAATTGATTATATTGATGTGTTGTTTTGGGGTTGGATAGGCACTAATGACGGTCAAGCTTTACAAGATTGTTTGCAGCTTTCCCCAGATTTGAGAGGTAAGAATTCTGTTTATCAGCGGACAATAGAAAGAATGTTTGGCACTTCCGAACGCCTCAAAAAAATGGGGGCTGTGCGTTATATAGGGGCTTCGTTCCACGATATCAATTTAGCTCGACAGTGGTTGGATAGTCCACTGTTAGATGTGGTGATGGTGAGGCATAATGTTGCACACCGTTCTGCTCAAAATAAGATTTTCAATCAGTTGGAAGCGCGAAATTCGCAGCGACCGGGTATTGTCACCTTTAAGTCTACAGGTTCCCATTCCGGTGCGCTTTGGGATATTCCGGCTGGTTTACCTGCGGGATGTTGGCAACCTTCTGTACCGGATTTGTATCGCTATTCTTTGAGCCAAAACTGTGTGGATGTCTGTTTGGCAGGTTGGCAATGCCGGGAAGAGATTGATGCTGCGATCGCAGGTGTTCAAAAAGGTAAATTAACGCCTGCTGAATTGGATTATCTCAATGTTTATGGCGATTTGCACCGTAACCGTTTGAAGGTGCAAGAAGTGCCGCCGGAACGATTGCTGTACTGTGCTTAATTGCGATCGCTTACAGCCCTAAAACACCAGAAACGGGGTTTCTTTGGTTTGGAGCAACAAAATATCGGAACTCTCTCAATAAAAGAAACCCTGTTTCTCATTCCTAATCATCATTTAGTTGATTTTGTCAAATACATAGGATAAAACCATGCCAGAAACTTTGGAAAAATTGGTATTGCCAGAAATTTCTCCGGCAACTGATGAAGCTGTTGTTGCCTACCTGCGTCATTCTTTCAAATTTGCTGAAATGGCAGCAATGGCTGAGCGAAACACCCTAATTTTGTCAGTCTGTCAACAGCTTGGTATCGCTATTTCTGATGAAGAATTGCAAGTAGCGGGGGATGTTTTTCGCTTGGAACACAAGTTGCTGGGTGCGTCTGAAACCTTGGCTTGGCTGAGACAACAGCGAATTAGTGTAGAAGATTGGTCGCAAGGAGTTCGAGTATCGTTACTGACACAGAAGTTGAAAGAGCATCTTTTTGGGGAAGCGGTAGATAATCATTACATGACCAGCCGGGATGATTATCGGCGGGTGGCTCTGTCTCAGATTTTAGTTCGCGATTTGACAGAAGCTTTGAAAATTGCCCAAGCGCTGCGGGTGGAAAATGCTTCTTTCTGTGCGTTAGCTTTGGAATACTCGAAGGGGAAGCAGTCGCAACAAAATGCTGGTTTTGTGGGGATTCGGTTTTTGGCGGAATTGCTACCGGAGATTGGGAAGGCTGTTGCTGAGGCGAAGGAAGGGGAAGTAGTTGGGCCAATTCAGACGAAGCTGGGTTATCACATCCTAAGAGTTGAGAAGTGGTTTGCGGCTGAGTTGAATGAAGTCAGGGAACAAGTTTTGGAATCGCTGTTTGAGGGTTGGTTACAAACGGCAAGCAGTTCTGATGTTGCTGCTGAAATGCGTTAATGGGATCATTGACGGTTTGAATTCTCAACTGGGTAGATAGTAAAGGATAGCTTTGCGAGCGCAATACCTATCTCTGATTTAGTTCAGGGGTAGGATTTTTAGTTGTTTGGATAGACAAATTCAAAACCATCTCGGTATCCAGTGTTTTCGGACAAAAATGTTTCAATTTTAACCCAATTTAGTAAACTTTAATCGTTTACTATGCTTATTTAGCGTATCGATATATTTAAGCTATTCCACGAAATTTTAGATAGAAAACTTATAACTAATAATTTTATGTCTTTTCAAGTGGTTTGTTTCTATTGCGTAGCATAGTCGATTGAATTTTAATAGTTAGTAAGACTTAAGTAATCAAAAGCGTAACTGATTGAAAAACTCGAACATGGAGGGCATTCACAAATGGCTACGATTACAATTTCTGACTTACACCCCATTGGCTCTGAACTTCTCGTTGGTTCCGAAAGCTATCTCGATGGACTAACTGATGAAGAAATCGACGGTGTATTGGGCGGATACTGGTATCTGAAAGGCTCTATAAATACAAATGGAGTCTGGGTTCAGTTTAGTTGGGCATGGCGGTAAATTAAAGAGTCTAAGCTCTTAATTTCGAGTAATTAAATATCACTTCATTACTTTGGAGGAGATTTCACAATGGCTACGATCAAAATTTCTGATTTGCATCCGGCTGGCTCTGAATTGCTTCTAGATTCTGAAAGTTACCTTAATGACCTAACAGATGAAGAGATTAAGCTAACGCATGGAGGCAGCAGTGGTGTATGTTTCCAATTTAGCGTTGCATTAACACGAGCAGCATATCTAAGTTATCAGTTAGGTCGTCAGCATCGTGGTAATTAGTGTGGTTGTTTAACCTGACAATAAATACTTTAGTTAGGAGGCTCACTCATGGCTACTATCCAAATCATTGACTTGAAAAATGCTGGTAGTGACTTACTTCTGGACTCAGAAAGTTATCTTAATGAGTTAACAGAAGAAGAACTAAACTTTACGCATGGTGGAAGCAGTGGTTTTTGCATTACAGTTGGTGCGTTCACAGCGGCTTATCTTATTAGCTACGTTTGGGGCCGTTGGGGCCCCCGCTGATTAGAAAAGTTAGCCACTTAAAGTTGGGGTTTTCAGATATTGCCAACTTAAGACAATTCCTGAAACTTGGCTAATTAGAATCATTCTGCACGTTCAGATATTGCCAACTTAAGACAATTCCTGAAACTTGGCTAATTAGAATCATTCTGCACGTTTTCACCTCAAGTCGAATTAGACAACCAACAGTCTAATTCGACTCCAAACAAACTGACTTATTAGGAGATCTCTCAATGGCTACGATCAAAATTACCAATCTTTATTCCACTGGTTCTGAACTGTTCCAAGATTCAGAAACTTACCTAAATGATCTAACAGATGAAGAAATGAATTCGACAGGAGGTTGGACATTTATCCCTCGTTCTACACTAATTTGTATTTCTCAGATTATAACAAGTCGAAGGCGGTACTAAGCTAGCTGGCTAATACGCTTAGCTTTGTAGCTAAAAAATACCCTATATTTATTATAGGGTATTTTTTAGCTACAAGATAAACTACTATCTAACCAAATTAATCTAAATTAAAATTAGCCATAATTTCCATTCTATCAAGCTGCTGCTTTACCCACCCCTGAAACAAATCAGAAATAATTTGATAACGCAACTTCTCATCCAATTGCGGCTTCACCACTTCCTCCAGCCGAATCAAATATACCCCCTTAGCACTAACAATAGGCTTCAAAACCTGTGGCGGATTAGCAGCAAAAACAGCAGGAGAAATTTCCGGCTTCATCTCATTACGCCGCACAACTCCCCGATATCCCCCACGACGACGTAGCTCGGTATCCTGAATATATTGATGAGCAACTTCAGGAAAACTCATCTCCCCCTCTTGTAAAGCATAAAACAATTCCATCGCCAAGTCTTCATCATCCAAAACCACTTCATAAATCACCGCGCCTGCATAATCTAATTGATGTTCCACAAACCAAGGTTCTACCTTGTCTGCAAACAAATGTTGCGCCAATTTGCCAGAAATCACGTTAGTGTAAACCATTTCTTCAAAATCATCCAAAGATAGGCAATTTTTCTTTAACCATTCCCAGGTTTCATCAGCAGTCTTCAATTTGCTGATTAACCGAATATTATCTGCTGCTTGCTGTAATTCTTCAGCCTCCACTTTGATACCCGCTTCCGCTGCTGCATTTATAAGTATCTTGCGCGTAACAACTTGCTCGACAATAGATGGAATTTGGCAGGATAACTTGATTTGATGAAGGATATCTTGAGCGGAAATAGTAATAGCTTGTGACATGAAATTCTCCTGAAACGTAAAATTGATTCAAGTATTTGTAGATGCACCGCTCAATTAAAGCTTCAAATCGCCTTTTTGCAACTTCTTAAACGGATCGAGGATAAAGTCAATTAGGCGACGTTGACGGATAATTATTTCAGCCGTTGCTGGCTGACCAGATTGGAAAGGATCGCATTTACCTTTTTGTTGAATACAAGACTGCGCCAGTTCAATCTCAATATCATAAGTAGTTATATTTCCTTGAGGCGTTTGGATAATTTTAGAATTAGGTGAAACCCAACTCAATTTACCTTTCACAATTTCGTGATCTTGGAAAGGATATTCATCGAATTTTAAATTGGCATCTTTGCGCTGATTACCTGAGCGTAAAGACTCGCTTTCGGAAGTAGGAATCTGTCCCTTGAACACTAGAGGAGTACCCTTTCGTGCAATCTCAGCAATCAATTGTTTAGGTTGTACTACCGCACCTTCTCGCGGAATAGGGAGCAAAAAAATAGTGCCATCAAACGGCGCACGAATGAGATATTTCTCTACCTGCTCTTTAAGAGAGCTAATCTGATTCTTTGTTTGCTCGATTTCCGATTGAACAGCAGCAATTTGCGTGTTCAAATCGATAAGCTGCTGTTCTATTTTAGAGACAGCTATCTTTCCAGATTGAACCAAGCTTTGATAACTGCGTCTTTGTTCTTCCAAACGTAGCTTGGCTTGCTCAATATCAGATTGAGCCTGACGAATAATTCTCTGGTAGTTACCCTGTTGCTCTTTTAGACGAAGTTCAGCTTGTTTAATATCAGACTCAGCTTGATGGATAATCTTTTCATAACTACCTTGTTGTTCTATTAAGCGTGACTCTGTTTGAGAAATATCTGATTGTGCTTGTCGGCGTTGTTGGTTGTTTTCTTCTACAGACTGTACTATTTCTGCAAATCTGTCTTTTGAAATAGCACCTGCATCAAAAGCTATTTTGTAGCGTTGGAATTTTTCCTGAGCTTTTTCCAAACGAACTGCTGCTAAATTATAGGCAGCTTTACTAGATTCAATGCTTTGCCTTACTTGAGCAACTTGTGCGAGTTTTTCTTCTTTTTGGAAGTTATATGTAGTCTTCAAAGCATCAAAGTTCTGCTGCGCTTGCGCTAATTGTGCGAGTTTCTCTTCTTTTTGAAAGTTGTAAGCAGTTTTGATCGCATCAAAGCTTTGTTCTGCTTGAGCAACTTGTGTTTGTTTTTCCAATTCTTGAACTTTATTTTGTTGCTGTTGAGCAGCAATAGCAATTCCGAATTGGCTTTTTTGAATTTCTAACTGATTCCGCCTATTTTGTTGCCCTTCTAATTTAATTTCATTCTGTTGAATTTCATCGCGAATTGCCTTAGAATCCAGTTCTACTAAAATCTGGTTAGCTTTTACCTCATCTCCTTCTTTGACACGCACTTTAACTACTGCGACGCTACCTTGAATATCTGCTTCTCGCTTAACGGTATCTCCCTTAAGTTCAAGTCTTCCTCTAGCAGTACCCGTTTCATCAACCTTGGAAAGCATTGACCAAGGTAAAACGATACCGACAAAAATTACCAGAAAATACACTAATCCTCGCGTCCAAGTCTTTGGTAAGGTATCGAGTAATTCTTTGGTAGCATAAGACCAATCATCAGTATGGGTAACTTTGCCATTCGTAGAATTAGGAAATTCTGCTTCATTAGACAAAGTTTGTAGTTCGTGAGGATTAAGCTCAAATCCAGCAAATGAGTTTGATGTGTGAGGCATATCTGTTAATTAGCCTTGATTTTCATGCAGTAAAAAGAAAAGTCCAGTAATTTTTAGTTCTGTCTATCTTTCACCCTGCAACATCCAACTGTTGCTGATTGAGATAGAAATACTGTCCGCGTTTAGCCATCAACTCTTCGTGAGTTCCTTTTTCTACCAGAACGCCTTTGTCCAGCACCAAAATTAAGTTGGCATTCCGCACTGTTGAAAGCCGATGCGCGATAATTACTGTGGTGCGATTTTTGCGAATATTGGTGAGATTATTCTGGATTATTCGCTCGGATTCAGCATCAAGATGACTGGTAGCTTCATCGAATATTAACAGTTGCGGATTTCCTAACAAAGCACGAGCGATCGCAATTCTTTGTCTCTGTCCTCCTGATAACATTCCCCCACCTTCCCCAATTTGGGTTTCGTACCCCATTGGCAGCTTTTTAATAAACAAATCTGCCCCAGCTTGTCGCGCCGCTTCCATAATTTCTTCTAGGGTAGCTGATGGTTGTCCGATCGCTATATTCTCCCGAATTGTACCGCCAAATAAAAAGGTATCTTGGTCAACTACACCGATTTGAGAACGGAGCGATCGCAACAAGATACTGTTTATATCTTGACCATCGATCGACACTTTCCCATCGGTAGGAGGATAAAGCCCCAAAATCAGTTTGGAAATTGTTGTTTTTCCAGAACCGCTACGACCAACTAAGGCTACTGTTTGTCCTGGTTTAACCTCAAAACTGAGGTTTTCCAAAACATTGATATCGCTTTCTGGATGATAGCGGAAAGTAACTTTATCAAAACGGATATGACCGTTAATTGCTGGTAAAGATTGCCGAGATTTTTGCTGTAAATCTTCCTCTGGTTCTGCTTCGATGACATCATGGATGCGCTCGATCGCAATCACGACTTCCTGCAATTCATTCCACAGTACTGTCAATCGCTGAAAGGGATGAATAACGTTACCCAAGAGCATATTAAAAGCAACTAATTGACCCGGAGTAAGTTCACCTTGAATTACTAAAGACGCACCAAACCATAACAATCCGGTTGTTACCAGAGCCTCGATTGTACCGCTAAATATCTGGAGTCTGTTGCCAATAATTTGTCCGGTGAAATTGCTTTTAACTGACTTATTCAGTAATTCTTCCCAATGCCAACGTACTGTTTGTTCGACAGCTAAAGATTTAACAGTGCGGACACCCGTGAGTGCTTCAATTAGATAACTGCTTTCCCCTGCTAAAGCATTAAAGATATCTCTGGAAGTTTTTTGCAAGAAAGGGGTAGCAATTAATGCTAATAAAACAAAGGGTGGAACAATGACTAATGCCAGCAATGCCATCTTCCAACTGTACCATAACATTAGTCCTACGTAAATGAAAACTGTTAATAAATCCAATAGGATAGATAAAGCTTCACCCGTAAGGAAGCGTTGAATTTTATGGTTTTCTTGAACGCGGGAAATGATGTCACCAACATAGCGAGACTCGAAGAAGCTTAAAGGTAAACGAAAGGTGTGTCTGATAAAGCCAACAATCAGCGCTAAATCAACTCGATTGGCTGTTTGGTCTAGCAGATATTGTCGCAGTCCAGTCATCGCTACTCGGAACAAGCTAAAAATTAGCAACCCTACTCCAAATGCGGTTAAAGTTAACTGACTTTGGCGTTTCACTACGTTGTCTAAAATCATTTGAGTGAATAGCGGCGTAATCAATCCAAAGATTTGGATGAATACGGAAGCGATGAAGACTTCAAATAGTACAAGACCGTGCGGTTTAGCTAACTCAAAAAACTGCCAAAATGGGGTACTGTATTCTTTGGCATCTCTAATTAAAGCTGTGGGTTGCAATAACAAAGCATAGCCAGTCCAACCCGCTTTAAATTGAGCGTGGGAAAGGGTGCGCTGACCGATGGCTGGGTCGGCTACGATGACGTGCTTGCGAGTGATTTCGTAGACTACAACGTAATGTTTGCCTTCCCAATGCGCGATCGCAGGTAGGTTTTGTTTCGCTAATTGGTCTAAACTGGCTTTCACGGGTCGGGTAGAGAATCCGATACTTTCCGCCGCTGCTGATAAACCTCGTAAAGAAGCACCATTGCGATCAACATTAGCCATATCGCGCAGGCGGTTAACGCTAAAGCGTTTCCCCCAATAGCGAGCAATCATTACTAAGGAAGCAGCACCGCAGTCTGATGCACTTTGTTGTGCGAAGAAGGGATAACGGCGAATAATGCGTTGCCACAAGTGACCCACTTGTAACGTGGGACTGGGAAAGTAAGCTTTACTAATTCTTTTCTGGTTTTTTGGTTCGTATTGGCGATCAAGAAAAGTTGTCTCTGTTTCACTCTTTTTTTCGTTTGCTGTAGTAGTGTCAGTTCCTCTAATTAGGGAATCTCGCCAAATAGCCAGCTGATGAAGATGCTCTCGAATTTTAGGATATTTGCGACTTAGGTTTGTAAGGTACTCGCTGGGAAGAAAACAGATTGTTAGTGCATCTTTGGTAGCTTTTGCTGAGTAAGGTTCAAAAGATTCTTCTGGAAACAAGGTTAACTCACCAAATGATTCTCCTGCTGTCAATGAAAGCGGTTTATCACTCTGACTATGAGTTAACCTTACTTTCCCTGCAATAATGATGTAGATGCCACCAGTAGCGTTTTGTGAATTCCAAAATTGTTTTAGTGGCTGAGGCTCTAAAACTTGAATATTTTGACGCACTGCTGCTAGTTCTTTTTCTGGAAAAGATTGTCCTAATGTTTTTTGCAGCAACTCACTAGAAATAGATAAATTGGATTGATTCTGAACCATAGTTGCAATCTCAACGGATGGAATTGAAAGGCCAAAATTCGGGCGAAGCTGAGACGGAGGTTTCTGTTAAATCACGAATCGTTAAACGGTTGGCATTTGGTGCGGTCTCCTCGACAGGAGTTGGTTTTGGTCGGGTGGATAGTCCCATGTCTTTGAGCAAGCGATTGATGTGGCGATCGCTCACTTCAATACCAAACTCTTTGGCTAGATGCTTACTCAGCCATTGTGCTGTCCAGCGTTGAAATGAATAGCCAAATTCTTTCGGACTCTGGCTTACCAGTTCTTTCAAGCGCTCTAGATATTGTTCGTTAACGCTTTTAGGGCGACCAATTAGGTTATCGTCCCAGTTATGAGCTAACCCAGCTTGTGCCATGAAAATCCAATGGCGTGCCGTTCCTTGAGAGCATCCCAAAGCTTTACAGATTTGGGTTTGGGTTTTACCTTCGTCTGCCAATAACATTATTTCGATGCGCTGGCGGTATTGTTCGGATAAGTTATCTTGCAGACTTTTTTGCAGTAGTTTTCGCTGGAAAGGTGTTAAACCCCCAGGCGATTGATGGTCTTGTTTCGACATATTTATCTAATTAATTG
Source organism: uncultured bacterium (assembly GCA_964546365.1). GTDB lineage: Bacteria > Cyanobacteriota > Cyanobacteriia > Cyanobacteriales > Aerosakkonemataceae > DATNQN01. Next base: position 21,860 of record CAZJJR010000022.1, read on the forward strand.
CAATCGATTTAATTAATGACTAGAAAGCACAAATCATTAGGACTTCAAGACACTTTCAACAGATGAAGAGACAATGAGAGTGATGCCCTGTATCCCAATCACATAAACGATCTCGCCAGGAGCAAGAGTTATTTCTTCCTGGCATCGGGCTGGCCACCACGAACCTTTATAATAGACTCGTCCAGTTCTTTTTGGTTGTATAAGTTGAGCCACAGTAGCTTCCACTTCCAGGTATTTGAGGGATGCTTTCACAGAGCTTTCTGCTCTCCTATCCTCCTGGGGAGAGAATATTTTCAAAAGGTTGGCGACGCTGAAACCCATGTTGTTTTCTCCTGACGGCTGCTTAATACGAGTCCTGAAATTTGCAAGCCTTCAATGTTTTATCAGAGTCAAACCCAGACTTTTTACGTGCAATTAAGTTCAAATTTATAAAACTTTATAATAAGAATTTTTCAAGTTTACTTTTGTCCTCGCTTTACTTATATAGCCTATTGTAAAGTTTTGTTAAGGTTAGTACTGTTCTGCGTAAAATCCGAAAAATAATCCTGAGATACAAATAGAGGTTGCTCGGACTTGGTGCTAACGCACCTCTGCTAAAGTGCCTTTTAGCGCTGGTTTTTCGGAGCCTAAGATGGATAACACGCCGCCAGATGAACTAGATACACGACTAGATACGCGACTTTTACAGCTAGCACAGTTAGCTCAACAGCACCTACCAAGGACTAAGGAGCGGCGCATTGCTTTAACCAAGCTGGTTGAGGAAATTAATCGACAATCGTACCGACTTGTCCATCCCAGCAGCAGTCAATATCCTTCTTATCTTTGTCCAGATATTTTTTCTTTAGCTCTCCAAAAACTTTTGTTTTTTATTTTTCATCCTGATACCAACATCGACAGCTATAAATCCGATCGCGGTACAGTGAGAGTGTGGATTAACATAAAATTACATAAACGTTTTTTTGGGGAAGCAAAAGATGAACTCATAGAAACCAGAGTTGTTAATGGAGAACTCTTACAAATTACTAATTTATCTGATTGGAATTCAGCAATAGAACAACAAATGTTGAAAAACAACCCTTATTCGGATAAAAATTCTATATCAGAAGATCTCCTAAAATTTATACAAGACGATCCAGAAGGTCTTTTTCAAACAGAACACATCAACAATTATCCCCATGCTAACTTTCGTTCTGTAGCTCTCAGTTTGATCGCTGGCAAATCGTGGAGGGAAATTTCAGCAGAACTTGGTATTGAGGCAATTTCGACGACCAGTAGTTTCTACTATCGATGCGTGAAAAAGTTTGCACCCAAGCTCAAAGCATACTTGCAAGAATAATCGTAACTAAGCCGGAGAAGAAAATGATTGACTTAACAACTCGTCTAACTTTTACAGTTCCTCTAACTCAGCTAGAACACGGTATAGCAGAAAAGTTTCGCAGACAGCACAACGATCCGCAAAAACAAAAACGGGTTTATCTTAACACATTGGCAGTGTATGCGGTGGATTTTTACTTACGTTGCCTGGGATTTGAGACTGATTTATCGACTAGCGATAGTTGCGATTCCATGATGCGATCGCTCATGGATGTAGCCGATTTAGAAGTGAAAAATATCGGCAAGATAGAGTGCCGCCCGGTAATGCCAAATTCTCCGATTTGCCGCATTCCATTAGAGGTGTGGTCAGATAGAATTGGCTTTGTTGCAGTGCGGTTGAGCGAATCTTTTAGAGAGGCAACTTTGATAGGATTTGTAGAAACAGTAACAAAGGAAGAAACGCCCATTTCTGAGATGCGATCGCTCGAAAACTTAGTTAACAAACTTTACCATCATTCTGCTAAAGAAGAACACAAATTGGTCAATTCTTTGTGGCAGTGGCTCGATCGTAATTTTGACCAAGCTTGGCAGGCAGTTGAGGAATTAATTAATCCGCAAAAATTAAGCATTGTTAGGAATACAAAGGTAAGTCGAGCAAAGCTGATAGATTTAGGAATAGACTTGGCTGGTTATCCGGTTATTTTAATCGTTAACTTGGGGCGAGAAAACGATCGGACGTTAGCAGTTCATTTACAGGCGTATCCTAGTGGAGAAAATAGTTATTTGCCCCCATCTCTAAAACTTATCGTGTTAACTGAATCTGGGGATATTTTCAAAGAAGTTACAGCCAGAAGTGCTGATAAATTCATTCAATATCAGTTTGATGCCGAACGAGGAGATCGTTTTGGTGTAAAATTAGTTTTAGGGGATGTTAGCGTCACGGAAGAATTTGTCATCTAAGGGTGATACTGATGGTAAAGCTGATCATCTTAGAAATTTACGGAGACTTCGAGCATGGATTTGCAGTTAATCTGGAAGTTAAGAAAGACCAGGCTCGTAGCTATTCCTGTCTAAAAGGTAAATTACCCAAAAACCCCGATCTGCTAAATCAGTATCGCCAATGGCAAGCTCTTTATCGAAATTTAGAAACACTTTATCGTCCTCTAAAAGACAAGCCGGGACAAATAACAAATTATTCTCAAAAGCCAGAAGCTTTTGCTGCTTGCAATTTGGCAGCAGAAGTTTTGGAAGAAACGATGAATAACTGGCTCAAGTCAGCCAATTCTTTTCGGTTAGTAGAAAACGAATTGTGTCAGCACTTAAAGTCATCAAACAATGTACGAGTTATCCTGCGAACTAATAACAGTTGGCTGCAAAGACTGCCCTGGCATTTGTGGAATTTACCTAGTGTAACTGCTTCAGAAATTGTTTTGAGCATTCCCCAATATGAAGTAGTTGAAAAGCCTGTACCCCTACCACCCAAGGATAAGGTAAAGATACTGGCTGTTTTTGGCCCAGGTATGGAGCCAGAGTCGGAGCGCTTAGCTTTAAAAGAAGCTGGCAATGCAGAGATAAAAATTCTTCAAGAACCGTTACTAGAGGAATTAAATGATGAACTGTGGGAACGAGGTTGTGACATCCTATTTTTCGCCGGACATAGTTCGAGTAATTCAGATGGTCAAGATGGTGAAATTCAAATAAATAAAAACTATACATTAACAATCGGAAAATTAAAATATAGCCTGAAGAAAGCTGTAAACAAAGGTTTGCGCTTGGCAATTTTTAATTCCTGCGACGGATTGGGATTAGCATACCAGTTAGCAGAAGGAGAAGCTATTTATCTACCTTTTATTATTATAATGCGGGAACCAGTGCCAGATGATGTTGCCCCAAAATTTTTGCGATATTTTTTGGAGGAATATGCAAAAACTGGAACTTCTTTAGACAATGCTTTACGGGATGCGAGGCAGAGATTACAGGGCTTAGAACAAGATTATCCTTGCGCTACTTGGTTGCCAGTGATTTGTCAAAGTTCCGAGGAAATACCTCCGACTTGGCAAGAGTTACTGAATGAAAGAAAGATAGCTCGCCTTCCAAAAATCGACTGGCGCGGTTTCGTGAGAGTATTAACAGTGAGCGTATTGGTAACATCTTTAGTTATGGGAGTACGTTTTTTTGGGATACTACAACCATCGGAACTACACGCCTATGACAGAATGATGCAGATGCGATCGGATGAACCACAAGACGATCGCATTTTAATAATTACTAATGATGATGCAGATATTCAGTATCAAATAAATAAGCGTATGGAGGGGGGGAGACAGTCGATTTCAGATCCAGCACTTGCTTCGCTATTAAAAAAACTAGAAAAATTTGAGCCTATAACTATTGGCTTAGATATTTATCATCCCGAACCTTTTACACCCTCAGATTTAGCTTCTCGTATCCAAAAAGATAAGAGATTTTTTGTTATATGTAAAATTCCTTTTTTAAATGAAGATAAACATGGTTTCCCCCCTCCTGTAGAAATACCAAAAGAACGTTGGGGGTTTAGCGATGTGGTGAAGGATTCCGATCGCATTGTTCGCCGTCATCTCTTAACTATGCTCCCCTCCGAACCTAAATCTAAGTGTACGCCAACAAATTCCTTTAGCCTTTTAGTTGCAGCTCACTATCTAGATGCAAAAGGCATTCAGTCTACTCGCACTCCTGAAAAACAAGAGTTACAAATAGGTACAGTTGTCATAAAAAAATTGACAGCACATACAAGTGGCTACCAAGGAGTTGATGCAAATGGCGAGCAAGTATTGCTCAATTATCGTATTGCTGGCGGCTCTCCCAATAACATTGCTACTCAAATCTCTTTAAGTGATATTATCGAGGATCGCATTCCTTCGGAATCTGTAAATAATCTGAAAAAGCGTATCGTTCTTATAGGTACTACTGCCAGGACTTTTAAAGATTTTGAACTCATACCCTTTGGTGAAGAAATCCCAGGTGTTGTCCTTCAAGCGCAGATGATAAGTCAAATCCTTAGTGCAGTTCTAGATCGTAACCGACCGCTAATTTGGTGGTGGCCTGAATGGGTAGCAGGGCTTTGGATATGGGGATGGTCACTGCTAGCAGGCATTCTCGCGTTGTACTGTAGAGAACAGCCACTACGCCTGCTAGTAGTGGGAATAGTTCAAATAGCAGCAGTATTTGGTATTTGTTTTAGCGTTTTTACACAAGCTGGATGGATACCATTTATACCGCCTATATTAGCATTGGTGATAACTAAAGTTGTCGTAGTATGGTGGCTTTCACCACAATACATAACTAGAAGCAAAAGTAAATTTTTAAACTCTGAATGGTGATTGATATGAAATTATTTCGCCAGCTAACAACATTTATTTTTGTTTTTACTCTGGGAGCTTTTAGCTTTACTAGCTGCTTCCTACAAGTAAAGGCACAATTAACTAATTCTGGTAGCAACATTTCTCAAAGAGTACGAATTCGCTTTAATCCTCCACCACCACCACCAAAAGGCACTGGAGCGCCAGGAAGCCGTGGTTCGGGTGGAAGTCAAGGGCCATGTCAGATTGGGAATAGCCAAATACAAATCGACCCTCTGATTGCCTTGGTGTATCAAAAGACTGTAGATGAAGCCAACAGCAAAACAGACGTTTGGGGACAAACAACTCTAAAGCAACCAAGTTTCTGGTTCTACATTAGTTATTTACCACCTGCACAAGCTGAGTTCATATTGCAGAATAAAGAAGGTGAAGATTTGTACCGCCAATCTTTTAAATTGTCTGGAACTCCCGGAATAGTTCAATTTCGCCTACCATCAGAAGTGGCTATTCAAAAAGGCCAACTTTATCATTGGTACTTAAAAATTAAATGTAGTCCCCAAGGATCGACAGACGATTTTGCAGATGGATGGGTACAACAGGTCGAACTTGACGCTGCTATTGAAAAGCAGTTAAACCCATCAGCCCCCCTGAATAACGCTGCCATTTATGCTGAAAATGGCATTTGGTATGACGCTTTAACAGTTTTAGCCGAACTTCGTCGCGATCGGCCTAATGATAATGCGATCTCTACTGCTTGGAATGACTTATTGCAGTCGGTTGATTTGAATAATATAGCCCAAAAGCCTATTATTTCCTGCTGTACCTCTGCAAATTCTCGCTCCGAAAACTAAGATTCCAGAGCGCAATCGCCTAAAGCCAATTTCCGATCAAAACGTAGGCAGCCCAAATCGAGGGATGGTTGTTTACGTTTTTTAAAATATATAATTGGGCATTCTGAAGCGCCTTAGCCCTAGTAAGTTTGGGATCTTTTAATTCTTGATAAAATTTGCTAAACAGAATAGTGGAATGAGTGGGAAATACTTTCCAGAATGTTCCCAATGTACTACGCGCTCCAGCCCGTACTGCAACGCCTGAAAGTCCCAGCGCTGCTCGTCTATCTCCTGTAGCTGTTTGACAAGCACTAAGAGTTAGTAGTTCGATCGGTTCTGGTCTAGTTTGTTGTCTGCGCTGCAATAAACTACTCAATTTGTTGACATCAAGGGGACGGTCATCCCATGTAATAATAAATGTATCTTTAGCTTGGGAACTAAACTGACCGTGAGTTGCTAAATGGATTAAAGGAAATGGTAGTTCTTCAATTTGCTCTCGAAGCGTCGCACCAGTAAACTGTCGGTTGAGTAATATTTTACTGGGAATCTCCGCATTAATTTTCTCTAATTGTTTGCCCAGGTTAGGGAGTGCAGGAAATCCTTGGCGTGCTTCAGTCAGCCCAGCAACTATAGCTTTCAACTCTCCTCTTTTCAAATTTTTAGGATCTGCTAACTGTAAACCAGTAGTCAAAGATACAGCAAATTGTTCTACTAAATATTCTTTTTTATCTTTATCGTAAAGAACAGCCATCGGTATATTTCGCAGACGATCATCTAGTAGAAACACTAATGTTGTAACTTGATTTTCAATAAACTTTTCTTTAGCAGGTCTAATCAACCAATCATATACTTTATTAGATAATGAATTAACCTGATTAGTTTTATCTATTTCCGGTAAATCTTTTTGCAAATTTACTAAAATTTTCTCAACTTCCTGACGGTCTATCTCTGTTTGATAATATAATAGTTCTTCTTGCTTTGGCAACTTAACGATAACTTTTAAGCGCTTCTCTAAAATAATTGGATAAATTACTGCTTCAGTCGAATCATTACGGTCAACAATATAGTTGATAGTTACTGGATTTTCTTGTTGGAGGCTACATTGTAAAAAGTTTTCTAATTCTGCTAACTGAAGCCCTTGAATTACACTAATAGCTTGCATTAAATTATTTTGGCTGGGATTTTCAGATTGCAATAGTAAATCGACTAACTCGCGATAAACTGGTTCGACATTTTCCTTAAATGTATACTGTATATCTAAATAAAGAACGCTTAAATCACGTCGTACAGATTCAAGACTTTTCACCGCCGCAGAATAAAACTTTACCGCCATTTCTATATTTTCTCGACTTTTATATATGCGCCCTAATTGCCATTGCAACCAATAAGCAATATCCCATGCTTGAGTAGATTGAGCTATCTTCAACGCATCTTCAGATTTTGACTTAGCCAAATCCCATTTTTCTAACTGTTCGTACAACCCGCCTAAACTACCCAAGCTTTCAGCTTCCAATCGTTGATTCTTCAATTCTTTTGCCTTTATTACAGCATTTTCCATATTTTTGATAATTGTCTCATTGAGTTTGTCAATTGTTTCCCACGCAGAAGAATTAATTACTGGATATGTTTTCTGTTTTTCCTGTATTTCTGCACTTATTTGTTTGATTTTAATTAGACTCTGCGTAAAGTTAATATAAGCATTTATACTTGTATTACTAGGTTGCATAGGTCGCAATTCAGCAAGTCTTTTCTCTGTCTGTGGCAATTCAGCTATTTGTTGTTCCAACTTTAACCACCACTTATCTATATCCGCATATTCTTCCTGCTTTAGTTTAGTCAACCATTTACATACATTTACTAGCAAACTTAACTGATTTAGCTTACCTTGAATTTCTCTACTACAATATGTAGCTGTATCGTTAAAACATTGATAGTAATCTAAAGCTTTTGTTGCCCATTTGCTTAAAGCAGCTTCAAGATGTTCTGGCTTTTCCGATCGCTCATATAAATCTCGCTCTTTTTGATATAAAGCTCTGGCTGTATTACCTAGACTAAGATAAAATGCACTCAAGTCTTGAGGAGGTTGTATTCCTTCTGCTATTCGCAAGCTTTTATCTAATATTTCCCAAGCTTGGTGTAAAGTATCTGAATCTTTTAAACCAAAATCTTTCTGCAACTGTTTCCATAATGTCTCGGTATTCTCTGTTTCTCCCACTACCCGCAATACATCACCAAGGCTACGCATTGCATCTGCTTTTAGCCGCGAATCTTGTTGTTTTTGCAAAGTGAGATTGAGCGATACTAACAATTCCTTACAGCGAGGATAAAGTCCCAATGCTTGCAAAGCTTCAGCTTGGTTAAGCTGACTGCGAATTTTTCTATTTTCATCTCCAACCTTACCATAAATATCTGTTGCTTGTTGCCAGGAACTCAGAGCTTTTTCAGCTTCTCCTCTTTCCATTTGCAACCGCGCCAGAACGTCTAAGCTTTGGGCAAGTATTTTCAACCTATTTGTTGAATTAGTAGCGGTTTCTCCTGATTGTAATAATTGCAAACTTTGATTAATGTATTTTTCGGCATTTTCCCAATTTCCCATTTGCTGATAAACCAAGGAAAGATTGCTGTAAATCATCGCTTGGATTACGCGATCGCCTTGATTCGTCAAAGCCGAAGCTGCTTGCAGCAAAACCTTTTCAGCTTCTTGAAAGTTTCCTGCTTCATAATATTTTCTGCCTTGTTCAACTAAATCTTGGACAGAGGTAGAACTAGAAAATATCGCCGCCTCCTGCGCGTTAGCTACCTTTTCTAAGGTAAAACCAAACCAGATTTGACCGCTAGCAGTCAAAATTCCAGTTAAAGCAGCTAACATAATTCGATAAATCCACTTTTTTCTAATAAGAAAAAACTTAGCTAAAAAGGATTGTATTGAATGGAAAAATAAAAACCGTTTTCTTGCCATGTTCTTTTCCTCGAATCAACTTCTATTAGAGGTATACCCCAGTCCAAACGAGTCAATAAGCGATCGCCCATCCGCCACTGCAAACCAACCCCTGTAGATACCAGCGTATTACTACTGGGATTGACTCTACCAGAATTCCAGCCCGCACCCACATCGACAAATGGTATAATTTGTAATAGTCCTTGTTGTCGGGGCATTCGATAAATAGGAAACCGAAATTCTGCTGAAGCTAAAGCACTATTATCTGTTAGTAAAACATCTTGTCGATACCCTCGAATAGTTTCTTGACCACCCAAAGCAGTCTGTTCTAAAGCTAACAGGGGTCTATCTGAAAGTTGCACGTCGCCACTCAGTAAAAATAACGTATCTCTTGCCAAAACTCGCACCCATTGCACTTGTCCTCGCCAAGCTAAAAAATTACTATCGGGTGCAGATTCATTACTGGTAGCATCAAATGCACCGACTCCAAAACTAAACTGCGATCGCGCGGCGAAAACTTCTCTAGAACGGCGAGAAGTCCATTCTTGAAAAAATCGCAAAGCCGATATGCGAATTCGTCCATCTTCATCCGCGCCGGGTGAAAGTGCGAAGGGGACATTTAAAAGCCAAGTTTTACTTTCGCGGCGAGAAGCAGTTAAACCAAAAGCTAATTCCTGAGTAACTTTATCGTTAGCAGTTTGAATTATTGGTTGGCGAAATGTCATTTCGTAGGTGCTGGATCTAGCCGCAATATCTAGTTGGTCGAAAGGTTCTTCGATAATGTTACTTTTGGAGAAACCGTAGTTGAAACTAATAGTACCGTTGCGAGAGTTAATCGGTAATGTATAGTTGGCGTTGATTTCGTTACTACCATCAGTGTTAGAGTAAGATAAAGTCAAACCATCGCCCAATCCGAGTAAATTACGTTCACCGATTTGAACTTGACGCCGCAAAGTACCGACGCTAGGAGAACGATTATTATTGAGGTCAAATTGAACGTTAAAAGTGTTGGCTTCATCTACTGTGACTACCAGCAAATTTGTTCCTAAACTAGAACCCGATCGCAATTCGGCTGAAACATTTTTAATCAAAGGGTTGAGTTGCAAAAGTCGCAATGCTTCTAATAATCGATTTTGATTGAGAGGTGTTCCAGTTGCAAGCGCAATGCGCGAGCGCACATAACCTGGATTTAAACGTCGCGTTCCCCTGACTTCGATCGCTTCTACCCTACCTTCTACTATTTGGATTATTACCTCTCCCTTACCTCCGTGCAATGTTTGTGGGGGGATAAAAGCGCCAGAAGTCTTAAATCCCCTATCAATATAAAGTTGAGTTACGGCGGAACGAGCTTGCAGCAGTTCTTCAAAAGTGATACGACGGTTGGTTAATTTTAATTTACCCACTTCCTGATTTAATTCTTCATCGCTAATAGCAGTGTTACCCTCAAACTTGAACTTTTCCACAACAATGGTTTCTCCAGGTGGAAATTGTTCTGTTGGTGTGGGTGTAGTTGGTGGGGACTGTAACGTTGGTTCTGAATTAGGAAGAGGTAAAGGTGCTGGCGATGGCGATGGAGTGGGAATAATTGGATCGGGTAATTGGGTGGGTGGAATAGTTTGCGCTTTCGTTATCTGAGTTGTTATTGCGCCTAACGCGATCGCAATCAGCCCCACCCAACAACCGTAATAATAATATTTAGCGCTCATGGCAAGATACCGGAGTTGATAAGGAACTATAAGGCGTGACGGTGGGGGAAGTAGCTGTTAGAAGTACATCTCCGTTTGCATTTCTTTGAAAACCTTGAGCTTCTATGGATGGAGTAGGAGTTGAACGAGTCGCAGAAGTTGAAATTGCCGATGTGGAAATATTTTCGCTTTTAGGTTCCAACGTTACCCAATTCACCACAACGCCATCAGTACCGAGTGCTTCACTGGGATTTGGAGGTAATCCACCGCGCCCCGTGATGGAGAATCTGCTAGTTTTATCTGCGGGACATCCCTGTGCAACCAACCGTGTGGGATCTACAGGAATATCGGTTAAGGCGATTAATCCTCGACTGGGGTCAACATCCGGTGTATTAAGCGTTACCTCCCCCTGACGACCAAAAGTAGAACTAGCAGTGATATCGCTTTCCGAAGTTTCTGCTGCGCGATACTCAGTGCCAAAAACACCTTGAGCCGTAATATTAACTCTACCTCCATCGCCCCGCACAGCATTAGCTCGAATATCGCTATCTTCCAAGGCGGCTAAAACTTCGGTATCGATCGTAATATTGCCGCCATTGGCAGTGTTAGAAGCGTTGGTGCTAATGTTGCTGTTATGGCGCATCTGCAAGTTTTGGGATTGGATGGTAATGTTACCGCGATCGCCTGCTGTGGTGGTAGCACTCAAACCACTATTGTCTAGCTGAAGCGATCGCGCCGTTACTTGTAAATTTCCCGCTGCACCCGTTCCGTCAGAACTTGCAGAAGCTTGCCCCCCTTGTCTTAAAAATAATTGTCCGGTATTAATTATCAAATTTCCTCCAGCCCCAGTTGAGTCTTGATCGGTATTCGTAAATAGGCCACTTTTGGCACCTTCAACAGTTATGCGATCAGCAACGTTGAGACTGATATCACCAGCATTTCCATTACCAAGGGCTGTTGTTACTAATTGACTACCATTAGTAACTTCAAAAGTCTCGGCATTTACAGTAATATTGCCTCCAGAAACTTCAGAATATGCTGCGTTAGTGGCTGCATTTAGAATTGCTTCATCTGAGAGGCGCAACTCACGAGTATCTACGCTGATATTGCCCGATCTTCCACCACTACTATAGCTAGTTGATATTCCCGAAGATTTTGATATACTAACTGTATCAGTAGCATTAATTTCAATATTTCCCGCTGCTGTTACTGAACCAAAAGATACAAAAGTGCTTATTCGTGCATCATCAGTCAAGAAAAGTGAGCGGGCGTTAATCCTGATAGCATTAATTAAGTCACGACCACCGAAAAAATCGCTTGAGATCTCGCTGTTTGCTAAATAAAGAGTATCGCGAACGCTAATACTCACATTTCCTCTGTTGCTAATTTGGGGAGAAAACCTGTTAACTGGTAGAGGGTTAGGGTCTCCAACAAAAGTCCTTAAATAAGTGCCATTAGTTAATGAGATTGAGCCAGCATCAATATTAATATTACCTGTTGAATTGGCTGAGCCAAATGAGTTTATACTGATATTAATTCGACTATTATTAAAATTACCTGTATTGCGAACCAAAATGTTTATGTTTCCAATGTTTCCTACTCCGTTGTGGCTGAGTTCTAACTTGGCATTATCACTCAAAGAAAGCGACTGAGCTTGGATAGTAATGTCTCCACTATCGCCAACACCTGCACGTTGCACACCACCTACCTTACTGTAAATATTGCTATCGCTTATTCCTAATTCATTAGCTTGCAAATATATGTTACCAGCATTTCCATATCCCTCACTGTTAGTAAATATTTGAGCGTTATTAGTTATGGCGAGATTTTCAGCTTGAATTTTAATACTACTACCGTGACCAGGTGCATAAACACCTATTGCGCTAGTAATGCTCGATTGTTCAATTGTCAAGTTTTCCGTAGCATTAAGTGTAATATTTCCCGGCGGAATACCATCTAGATCTAACCCTCCTACTCCAGTAAAAAGCGATCTAAACTCTGGCCCTGTCACATCCCTAATAAATTGGATCGCTCGGTTTATTTGATCAATATCGTCTGTTAATACATTAAGATTTATGCCTTTCGTTATAGCAATTGAAGCTAAAGTAACAGGATTTACCTCTATTATTCCTGTATAAAAATTACTACCATCTGAAATATTTAAATTTCGGGCATTAACTGTGATACTCCCACTAGACCCTAATTGAATAGTATTCAGATTAGTTAATGGAAACTCAGATGGAAACTCAGTCATTACATTGATAGAAGCTCGATTAGTAACAGAAACATCTGCTCGCCCTAGTCCATTGGGAAAACTTAGACGCAAATAGTTATCCTCCCTGCTTAGTTCGACTGTTCCCGCTCCAACGGCACCTAAATCAACATGACCACCTGGAGCTTGTAAAATTCCACCATCTATCTTCACATCACCACCGACAAGTGCTAAGGTGTTACCTGTTGATACCTCTAAGTTTGACCCTTTCACCTGAATATTTCCAACATTTACCCCATATTGCAAACCAGTAGGAACACTCATACTCAGCAAAGGTTTGTTTTGAGGAGTCGTAGCACTAAAGTGAATGTCATCTGCAAAGTTTAGGCTACTTGCTGTACTGGCTAGAAACGAGCCGCCGATTTTCAACCTTGCATTGGAGCCAAAAATAATTCCATTAGGATTGAGCAGAAATAAATTAGCTGTTCCCTCAGTCTGGATCAAACCATCAATTTTAGAAATAGATGAACCTGTGACCCGACTGAAGATGTTTTGAACATTTGAAGTGTTACTAAAGAAGGCGGTGTTGCCAGTTGGTACAGAGAATAGTTCAAAGCTATGGAAGAGGTTATTGCCTACTCTAGTTCCGCCGTTAATGATATTAATTCTGTCCACAGTGTTGACAGTAGAATTTATTGTAAGTGTTGTATCCGGGACAATTTGGGACTGAGTTGGCGAAGTTGTGACTAAACAACACAGAGAAATACTACTAGCTAATAAAAATTGGTAAGTCCCTTCTTTCATAAACTAACTGCTAGGAAGAAGAATAAAAATTAAAGGAGGCGAAGTTGGGGGTGGAGGAGCAACAAGAGGGTCTTCTCCTACTGCTGGGGGACCTGTGCCAGATTTGCCTCCCACACCTATGCCGAAGTCAGCTGATGTGATAGCGGAAGCCCTAACGTTATTTAGTAAAACTAACTGTTCACCCGTGCTGATAACAGTAACGAGCGTACTTTCTAGATTTGCACCTATCCCTTGAATTGAGATAGCATTAAATGTTAATCCATCAGGTAGTTTCATCAAATCGATCCCATCTTCAAAGTCTGTAATAATATCAGTACCTTGACCTTGCTGCAAAACAAATGTATCCTTTCCCGCTCCTCCGGTTAGAGTATCTATTCCAGCACCACCAGAAAGTGTATCATTCCCAGCAGCGCCGACAAGATTATCGTTGTTTGAGCTACCAACAATAGTTTGGTTAATAATAGGATTTGGCATATTAATTATTCCTGATGGAGAAACTTTTCTTCCTTCCTGTATGCCAAAATTTATTAGATGATTAAATAATTTTTCTCCATCATTTAAACCCGCTGCTACCAAGTCAGGATTGGCATTTTTGTAATAACTGAGGTCAATATTGGGAGAAAAAAGCCGGAATTCTTTAATCCCATTATTAACCAAATGGGTGAATAACTGCTCTCCAGAGTTCAATCCTGCTGCTGATAAATCGGGATTGTTTGACTTATAGTAGTTCAGGTCAATGTAGGAAGAAAATTTACGAAACTCATTAATCCCATTATTAACCAAATGGGTGAATAACTGTTCTCCAGAGTTCAATCCTGCTGCTGATAAGTCGGGATTGTTTGACTTATAGTAGTTCAGGTCAATGTAGGAAGAAAATTTACGAAACTCATTAATCCCATTATTAACCAAATGGGTGAATAACTGTTCTCCAGAGTTCAATCCTGCTGCTGATAAGTCGGGATTGTTTGACTTATAGTAGTTCAGGTCAATGTAGGAAGAAAATTTACGAAACTCATTAATCCCATTATTAACCAAATGGGTGAATAACTGTTCTCCAGAGTTCAATCCTGCTGCTGATAAGTCGGGATTTAAAGCTTTGTAATAATTGATATCAATATAAGGGGAAAATTTTCTCGACTCTCGAATGCCAGAATTAGTGAAATGGCTAAGTAATGCTTCGTCTCCTGTTAAACCTGCTGCTGCTAAGTCTGGATTAAAAAGCGCATAATAATTTGGTTTGAAGATGGTAGATAAGTTTATAGCCATACGCATTGCTCTCAACTGTGTAATTTTCGATAGGTATCCGGTTTTGCCAGATAGCCCTCTGCTTATCTCTCAGGTTGTGACTTGTAATTTTTACGCCATTCCTCCTAAATCGATACAAAAATTCACATATCCTACTAAGGCGATCGCATTACCGACTACTTACAAGTAGCAGGCGTTTGCCAAGAACTATAAGGCGTAACACCGTTAACAGAAGTAGCTAAAAGCACATCGCCATTAGCCATCCTCACCCATCCTTGAGCTTCAATAGATGGTGGAGGTGTAGTCCGTATTCTTGGAATAGCACTTTCTGAGTTCGATCGATTCTCCCCTTCCGATTCCAATGTCACCCAATTTACCACGACGCCATCAGTACCGAGCGCTTCTCTCGGATTTAAAGGTAATCCACCGCGTCCGGTAACGGAGAATCTGCTACTTTTATCTGCGGGACATCCCTGTGCAACTAACCGTGTGGGATCTACAGGAATTTCGGGTAACGCGATCAATCCTCGACTGGGGTCAACATCCGGTGTATTAAGCGTTACCTCCCCTTGACGCCCAAAAGTAGAACTAGCAGTGATATCGCTTACATCTGTTCGTGCAGCGCGATATTCAGTACCAAAAATACCTTCAGCGGTAATATTAACTCTACCTCCATCACCCTTAGAAGCATTAGCTCGAATATCGCTATCTTCTAAAGCAACTAAAGTTTCCGTACCAATGCGAATATTACCACCATTTCCACCACCTTGCTCTAATCCCGAACTGGCACTTATTCCGCTTTCATTACGCAATTGAATGTTGTCACTATCGATATTAATATTACCACCTTCTCTAGATATAGTTGAGCCGGAAATATTTGCTTTATTGTTCAACAAGATAGAATCTGCTTGAATATTTATATTACCCGCATCTCCCAAATCCGTACTTACCGCAGATACTCTAGCTCCATCGCTAACAATCAATCGTGCCGTATTTATTGTTAAGTTGCCAGCATTTTTATCGCCTCGACTAGAAGCAAATAACCCACTAGAAAATGGTTCTTCTTGATTATTTATTATTGCCGCTCCGCTTAACTCAATAAAATCAGTAGCAGTCACATTTAATTCTCCTGCTTTTCCCGTACCAAAACTACTAGCTGCTACTTGCCCTCCATCTCGCACTATTAACGCTCCTGTCTCAATAGTTAATTTACCGCCATTACCGCTACCATTTCCTTCAACTTGAGCGCGGATAGCACTTACGTTTTTATTTGTTGGCGTGACACCAATTACTTCTATTTCCGAAGCACGAATATTCACACTTCCGACATTTCCTTTAGCAAAGCTAGAAGCTGTTATATTCCCTCCATCTCTAAGGATTAGCCTATTAGTTTCAATTGTCAGATTTCCTGCATTTCCATTACCTTGGGTAGCAGTAGATAAACCGCTGGCAGTTGCCCGATTCTTGTAATTTCCTACTCCAATTAATTCGATTGATTCAGTAGCACGCACCGTCAAGTCTCCTGCATCGCCAGTGCTACGAGGGTTAGTACCAGATACTATATATAATCCATCTTTTACAGTTAACCTTCTGGTTTCAATATTGATATTTCCTGCTTTGCCGCTGCCACTGGTGGTAGAATCAATTTGTGAGGAATTTAACATATTCAATTCATCGGCACGAATAGAAATTTCACCTCCATTCTGGTTGCCTTTAGTTTCCGATAGAATAGATGATCTATCGCTAACTGTCACCGCCCTACCCCGCACCTGAATATTACCCCTCCCTTCACCGCTAGTAATAACTTCAGAACCTTGAGAAATAGAGATATCTTGAAAATTTACCCCTTCTGGGTAATTCAAAACAAAACCCTGCGAGGTAAGATTTATTCCCACTAAACTACCGCTACCCACACTACCCAGTTCAATTCTTCCATCTGGTGCTGTAATATTTCCTTTTACTACTTGAAGATTACCGCCTACAAGCGCTAAACCTTGACCGGAATTTACCCTCAAACCAACTGTAACTGGGTTATTGTTACTATCAAAAGCAGTAGCTCTAGATTCGTTCCCGATCGTTTCCGCTCGATTTCCAAACTGCAAACCAACAGGAACACTCATTGTTAATAAAGGTTGTCTTTGAGTCGCGATCGCACTAAAATCTACCCCATCAGCAAATTTAATACTACTAGCCGTACTTGCCAAAAAAGAACCACCAATATTCAACTCAGCATTAGGGCCAAAAATAATTCCATTTGGATTCAATAAAAAGAAGTTAGCCGTCCCGCTAACTCGCAGTAAGCCATCAATATGAGAAGCAGACGAACCCGTAACGCGAGTAAAAACGTTTTGGATATTTGAATTTATATCAAATTTGAAAAAAGCTCCGCTACCCTGTGGTATAGAAAACTCTTGAAAGCTATGAAAAAGGTTACTTCCTCCCTGGCTACCTCCAGTAATAACTGTGGTATTTCCTTCTGTCTCGACGCGAGTATTGACAGTTTCATCTGGAATTATTTGAGCTTGAATAGGTTTGGGTAACGAGAAAATATAGAGGAGGATAGAAAGTGCGATCGCTAACTGATATTGATATTTCATTTGAATCCCGCATTAATTAACTAATCTTCCAGGTACGTTGTTGCGCCTTAGCACTAGATTTGGCGCTCAAGTGCAACAACCTACCTTTTTTAGAGAATAAGCAAAACTCATCCTTACAAAGATAGCAACGCCATAACATTATTAGCCGCCACACTTTGACTGCTAAAATTAAGTGCAGT
>CAZJJR010000023.1:0-1311 GCA_964546365.1 uncultured bacterium
GAGGGCTAGGGTGGGGTTGATTATTTAAATAGGATCGCTATATTTTAGATAAATTTTTTAAGCCTATGGATCTTCTTTTCATAAAGAGATAAATTAAGTAAAGATAATGAGAACGTATTTTAGATTACTAAGTTTAGAAAATCTAGTTATGCAATAATTGCAACCAAACTCTTCTAATTGACCGCAATATATAAAGCTTTCCTAAAGCATTCCTAGTTTTTAGTGACTTCTAAGTATTCTGATTAATGGTAATTCAGTTAACTGTTTCAGAGCGGCCAAAAGCTGGGGGTGTGCTTCCTCCACTACAAGAAAAATAGTCATAACTGAGCAAATTAGATATTCCCATAGGATGAGCGAAATGAAACGAATAGCAATTAACGGATTTGGACGAATTGGGCGGGCTTTTATGCGAATCGCGCATGGCAATCCCGAACTAGAAGTAGTTGCCGTTAACGATGTAGCATTAAATGCGGATTTAGCAGCATATTTATTGTTGTATGATTCGATTTACGGACGTTTTCCCGGCGAAGATGTTACTCACGGTGAAAAAAGCTTAAAAGTTTCCGGTCGGGAAATTCCCTTATTAGCAGAAAAAGACCCGGCTGCTCTACCTTGGAAAGATATGGGAGTTGATATCGTCATCGAATCAACTGGTGTTTTTCGCAGCGCTGAAAAAGCTGGATTACACTTGCAAGCGGGCGCGAAAAAGGTAATCATCAGCGCTCCTGCGAAAGGTTCTTCCGTTCCCACCTTTGTCTACGGTGTCAATCACGAGAAATATAACAAAGAACAGGACAATGTTATCTCAGCTGCTTCCTGTACTACCAATTGTCTAGCCCCGGTTGCCAAAATTTTGTTGGATGAATTTGGAATAGAAAAAGGCTGGATGACCACAGTACACGCCTATACCGCAGACCAACGTTTAGTAGATATGGGACACTCGGAAGAATGGGCTCGCGGACGTGGCGCGGCGCAGAATATCGTACCAACTACTACTGGTGCTGCTAGTGCAGTGGGATTGGTTTTACCGGAATTAAAAGGTCGTTTAGATGGAATTGCTTTGCGCGTACCTACCCCGACAGGTTCGGTTACCGACCTCAACGTTTTATTACAAAAAACGGTGACTAAGGAGGAAATTAACGATACTTTCTGCAAGTATGCTCAAAATGGCATGAAACCTATTTTGAAAGTTAGCGATGTACCTTTAGTTTCTTCTGATTGCGTAGGCGATCCTCACTCTTCAATTATCAATCTCAAGTCTACTAACGTACTGGATGGTAACTTCGTAAAAGTGCTGTCTTATTACGATAA
>CAZJJR010000023.1:1327-35544 GCA_964546365.1 uncultured bacterium
ACGATAATGAGTGGGGTTATTCTAACCGATTGGTTGACTTGGCTTTGTACATTTAGGCAATAGGTGAAGGGAAAGGGGCGACCCTCGACCCTCACCGATCGATAAATCTACCCCTGCAAAAGCGACTGCGCCCCATCAATCCACATTTCCGTTCCGCTAATATGGCTGGCAGCATCAGAAGCTAAAAATAAGACTAAATTTGCCACTTGTTCTGATGTTCCTGGTTCTCCATCTGTTAATGGGATTTGCCCTTCGGGAAATTCTACAGGTTCTTTTACTTTATCTAAATCTCGTTGTTGGGTATTTTCATCTATATTAGTTTCAATTGCACCGGGACAGATTACGTTAACTCGAATTCGGTCTTTAGCTAATTCTAATGCCACCATTTTAGTAAAAGCAACTTGAGCAGCTTTAGAACAAGAATAAGCCGTTGCACCAGTATTACTAAAAATTCTAGTTCCGTTAACCGAAGCAGTGATAATCACCGAACCGCCTTGTTTTTTCAGATAAGGAACTGCATATTTAACAGTTAAAAAAGTACCTTTTAAATTCACATCTAAAGTTTTATCCCATTCTTCGGGAGCCAGTTCTTCTATGGGAGCCCAAACTCCGTTAATACCCGCATTGGCAAACACGATATCCAGCCTTCCCCATTTATCCCCAATTTGTTGAATTGCCTTTTGCATTGCTTCAGGATGGGAAATATCGGCAACTAGGGAGATCGCTTCGTGGCCATTATTTTGAATTTCTTTAACAGTTTTATCTACTTCTTCTTCCGTATGACCTAAAGCGGCTATTTTAGCTCCTTCTTTGGCGAGTAATTTAGCTGCTGCTTTGCCGATTCCGGAACCCGCACCTGTAATCAGGGCTACTTTTCCTGCTAACTGCATATTAATTTTGGTAATTAGCTCTAATTTTTGATTGAACCCCAAAAAGGAATTATTTCCTCGGTCATTAGGCAGAAACTTAGATAGAGTCGCGAAAAATATGGCAATAGTTCGATAATTCAGATTCGCCCATAGGCAGATGAAATGTTAATGGTGTTTATAGTAAACCAGATAAGAAGATGAAAATTAAAATATTTTAAATAGTGATAAACAATGGTTAGACGAAGTAGAAACCGGGCAAATCCTGTTAGCGATCGAGATACTAATCCCAGTCAAAGCGCAATGCCAATAAATTTTAAAACTTTATGGCAATTACTAAAAGAAACATTTGACGAATGGAGCGAGGACAAAGCATCGAGATTATCAGCTGCTTTAGCATACTATACGATATTTTCCCTCGCACCATTGCTGATTCTGGTAATTGCGATCGCGGGTAGCGTATTTGGCGAAGAAGCAGCCAGAGGTCAAATTGTCGGGCAAATTCAAGGCTTAGTGGGCAGAAATGGCGCTGAAGTAATAGAAACAGCCATTCAAAATGCCAATCAGCCAGCTACCGGAACGATCGCATCGCTGATTAGCGTTGTTGCTCTTTTATTTGGGGCTACTGGGGTTTTTGCAGAATTACAAGATGCCCTGAATACGATTTGGGAAGTAACGCCAAAACCCGGAACTGGCGTCAAAGGCTTTGTTCGCAACCGCTTTTTATCTTTCGCAATGATATTGGGAATTGGCTTTTTGCTCCTAGTATCATTAGTGGTTAGTGCTGGTTTAGCCGCAGTTAATAGCTATTTCAGTCACTTGATACCTGGCGCTGATTTTCTGTGGTCAATTGCCAACTTTCTGATCTCCTTTGCAGTAATCACATTGCTGTTTGCAATGATTTTTCGATTTCTGCCAGATGTGGAAATTGCTTGGAATGATGTTTGGATTGGTGCAGGCATCACTTCTTTGCTATTCGTGATCGGTAAAACCATATTGGGAAGATATTTAGGTGGCGGCAGTTTTGGTTCTGCTTACGGTGCGGCTGGTTCTTTAGTAATTATTTTGGCGTGGGTTTATTATGCCGCTCAAATTCTGTTTTTTGGGGCGGAATTTACTCAAGTTTACGCTAGAAAATATGGTTCTCAAATCGTGCCATCCCCAAATGCCATGCCCGTAACCGATAAAATGCGTGCCCAACAAGGAATTCCTCACCAAGGTAATGGAGAATCAACAGAAATAGACCGCAGTAATCGAAGTAATCGCCGGATGTCTAAACGTTCTGGATTATCGGGTTTTCTGCACAGATTGACGAGAAGAAAAAAGAATAGGTATAGATAAATGTGGGGAATGGGGAATTGGGCATGGGGAAGAAAGATTTGGGAAGTGAATCGTAGGTAATGGGTAGTGGGATGAAACCATAATGCATTATTCACTACTTTTCCCTAGTCCCTAGCCCCTAGCCCCTAATTCCTTCAAAGCCGGAAGTACTTTTTCGCCAAAAACTTCAATAAATTGCTGTTGTTCTCGATTGACATTGTGCAGGATTAATTGACTAAATCCTAATTCGATATCTTTTTGTAACCATTCAATATGTTGTTGAGGATCGGCAGAAATTCGCACGCCGGAATCCATATCTTCTGGTTTAACAAATTGGGAGGCGGCGTCAAACTGTTCGGGGGTGTAAAGTTCGGATAGTACTTCACTTTTAAAGATATTATTGCGCCATTGTTCGTAAGCACTTGTCCTAGCGGTTGCCTCATCCTTGGCGTAGGAAAGTTGTACTTTCAAGTACATCGGTTTGCCTTTGCCGCCGCCACGATAAAATGCTTCGACTACTTGGCGCAGTTTTTCTGGGGAACGAGAAATGGTGATCATGCCATCTGCCCAAGATCCTACCCATTCGGCGGTTTTGGCGGTGACGGCAGCACCAATCATGCGGGGGGGAATTTCCGGGCGAGTATAGAGTTTTGCTTCTTCTACGCGCACTTTGCCGTGATGGGTAACTTTTTCCCCTGCCCATAGTGCCCGCATGATGTCAGCAGATTCTTTCAAAATAATATTGCGATCGGCTTTGATCGGCCAGCGTTCGCCGGTAATGCGTTCGTTGAGTGCTTCGCCGCTTCCCACGGCTACCCAAAAGCGGTTGGGAAACATTTCGGCTAAGGTGGCGACTGCTTGGGCGACGATGGCGGGATGATAGCGCATTCCGGGGGTGCAAACTACCCCAAAAGGCAGTTTAGTAGCTTGCATTGCTGCGCCCAACCATGCCCAGGAGAAGCCGCTTTGCCCTTGATTAACTCCCCAAGGGTGAAAATGATCTGAAGAAGAAGCGGCAGTAAATCCGGCTTTTTCGGCCATTTGAACGTATTGCAATAATTCACTGGGTTTGAATTGTTCGTGGGATGCGTGATATGCGAGTTTTACCATGATTTTTTAGGGGTTAGGGGAAAGGGTTTAGGAGAAGAAGCGAGAAAGTTAACGCCTACATCTGTGTTTATCTGTGTTCATCTGTGGGCATCTGTGGTAAAAAAAAAAGACTTTGAATTTTCCACTTGATAGTGAACAATGTTTGTCATTTTAAAAATGAGGGGGATGGTGGGTTACGGCACGGTTTGTTAGTTATTGATTGGGAAGAAAGAATATATTTCCGTGCCTAACCCACCCTACAGTTAGTGGTAGAAATTACCTAAGCTAAACCGTTAGCGCGAAACCAACGATATCCGTAACCTTCGATCGGGATAGAATGACAATTGCTAATGGGTTCGTATTGTCGATCGCCTAACAAATCCATTAAGTATTTGGTGTCGTATTCGTCGGTTTTGAGAGTGATGGTGCAAGGTTGTGCTGATAAGTTATGAATTGCGATCGCTACGCTGTCTCCCCATTTGCAACAATGGGCAAACACATGGGGTTGTTCGGTTTCCAAAATGCGCCATTCACCATTGCCAAATTCTCGACATTGCTTGCGAATGCGAACTACTCTTTCCATCCAATTCAGCAAGGAATTCGGATCGCGTTGTTGTATCGCGACGTTCACCTTTTGATATCCATACTCTCCAGCAGAAATTACCGGACGTACCAGTTTTTCCGATGGCGCTTGGGAAAAACCACCGTTAGGAGTATTCGACCACTGCATTGGAGTCCGAACGCTAGTACGACCTTCTAAAGATAAGTCATCCCCCATACCAATTTCATCGCCATAACGCAACAAAGGCGTACCGGGTAAGCTAAATAGCAAACTGTAAGCTAGTTCCAAACGACGCCTATCTGCTTTCAGCATGGAAGAAAGACGACGACGAATTCCTCGATCGAAAATTCGCATATCCTCATCTGGTGCAAAAGCAGCAAAAACTTTTTCTCGATCCGTCTCAGTTAACATATCTAAGGTAAGTTCGTCGTGATGGCGCAAAAAGTTTACCCATTGCCCACATGATGGTATTTCCGGGAGGATGTGGAATCCTTTTTTCAGATAATCTGCTTTTTCTTCTGCTAGGGCGAGAAACAAATATTGATTTAACAAAAAGCCGAATAGCATTTGCATCCGATCGCCATTTCCGAAATAAATGGGGATGTTCTCGGGTTCAACGTTTGCTTCTGCTAACAAAATTCCTTCCCTACTGCGGTCTCTCAAAAAATCTCGCATCTGGGAAAGAAAGTTTTGTAAATTTTCTCGATCGGGTTTTTCCATTCCGAGTGATTCGATTAAAAATGGGGCAGCATCTACTCGAAAACCCGATACTCCCAGTTCTAACCAAAAACCCATGATTTTCCAAATTTCTTCTTGTACTTCTGGGTTAGAAATGTTTAAATCTGGTTGTTCTTTATAAAAATGGTGCAGGTAATACGCGCCAGCTTTTTCGTCATATTCCCAAACGCTATGTTCTGCATCGGGGAAAACTGGTTCAGCGTGGGGATGGCAATCGGGATCGTCCGACCATACATAATATTTATGATATTTGGAGTTTTTGTCGCTACGAGCAAATTGAAACCAAGGATGCTGATTTGAGGTATGGTTTACTACTAAGTCAATAATTACTCTGATACCCCGTTCGCGAGTCATGTGCATAAACTCTACGAAATCTCCTAAGTTACCCAAACGGGGGTCAACGTTATAGTAATCTGTCACGTCGTAACCGTTATCTCGGTTTGAAGAAGGATAAAAAGGTAATAGCCATAGACAGTTAACTCCCAGACTAGTCAAATAATCTAGATGTTTACAAAGTCCGGCAAAATCTCCCACTCCATCTCCATCGGAGTCCATAAAGGTTTCTACATCTAGGGAATAGATAATGGCGTTTTTGTACCAAATGTCTTTCATATTTTTTAGGAGTGAGAATTCAGAATGCAGGAGTCAGGAGTCAGGAGTCAGGAGTCAGGAGTCAGTATTTAAAACTCAAGTGTTAGTCTTTGAAATTCAAAAAACAGTCTGCAAAACTCATTATTCTGAATTCCGAATTCTGACTCCTTCATTAGTTACTCGCGTAAGCAATCGTGGTAAGTAAGGCGTTTTCTGCTTGGCGAGAATCGAGTCTGGTGTGTTGTACCACGATGGGAACATCGGACTCAAAAACGCTGGCGTAGTCGGTATCGGTGGGAATGGGTTCGGGAGCGGTTAAATCGTTGAAACGTAGATGGAGAGTGCGTTTGGCGGGTACGGTGACGCGATATGGGCCGACTGGTTCGCGATCGCTAAAATAAATAGTAATCTCTACATGAGCATCTTGGTCTGATGCGTTTAAGATACAAGCGGTTTCATGACTGGTAAACTGGGGTTCAGGGCCGTTGCTGTAAGCTGGTATATAGCCTTCTGCGATCGCCCAACGCTTTTGTCCAATTGCTTGACTCATATATTTTTCCTTTCTTGTTTGATTGAAAATTTCAGGTAGATGGGGAGAGACGGAGATAAATACAATAAATTTTCATCCTTTACACTTCACTCTTCATCCTTTACACTTCATCCAGATAAATATCTCCATCTCGCCGGGGAGTGATGATTGCTGCAACTCTTGCTTTTTTATCATCAACTAAATAAGATAGTTGCTCTAAAACTAATGTTATAATTTTTTCCTGTCAAAATTAACTGCGAAATTCTCATACTTTAGGGTTAATAAAGGCAGAGCCACAGATACGCCACTAACTAAGGTATGTAAAATGAAAGTGATGAACCTCTGCCAAAAGAAAGGCTTAAATTTCTATCAAAAGGCTGAATTAGCTTTAATTAAAAAAGCAGTCAGGAGTCATTATTCAGTATTCAGTAGTAACAAAATTACGATTTAAATTAAATCAGGCAATCGATCGCAAATTAATTAATAATAAAATTATCTTTTGACCAATTGAATAACACTCCTGACTCCCGAGCGCTGAATTCTGAATTCTGACTCCTATTCTGCTTCTCTTCTCACTTCTTCAACTTGACTAACTTCAAAAATCAGCGCAAACGGTCTACCCATTTCTTTTGCTACGAATTCTTCTAACAAGCGTACTTGTTTGGGAGTTAAAGCACCTTTAGCGCGAACGGTCAAACGCACTTCTGGCGGAGTGATTAACCAGTTGGTATCGGTTTTGATCAATTCAACTCTTTGAAAAGTAATCGTGCGATCGAGTAAGGCGCGTTTTAAACTAGCTTCTAGTCGAGCTTGTCTGACTAATTCTATAAAGCTAATACCGAGAGGAATTAAAAGGATAGCGGTAAAAACTAATGCCCAACTGAGTGCTTTTCTGGCCCGATCGAACGGGGTATAACCTTCTAATAAAAAAGTCAACATACAGGAAAGGGTAATTCCCAGTAAGTTGGTACAATAAAGCAGAATTGCCCCCAAACTAAGGCCAAAGTTTCCTTGGGATAAACCCAATCCGACGACGCAAATAGGGGGCATTAAAGCTACTGCGATCGCAGTACCAGCCAAAGTTGCAGAAATCTTCGGTTGCACTTTCGCGAAACCGCTAATTCCCCCAGCAGTTACCGCAATACCCAAGTCTAATAAATTCGGCTTGGAACGGGCAATTACTTCGCTGCCAAATTCCGGAAGACCAACTAAATGACCTAAGGAAAAAGCTAAAATAACTGCAATAAAAGTGCCGACTATCACCGATATTAAACCTTTCCTGGCTAACAGCACATGACCTTCTAAAGCACCAAAAGCTAACCCCCGAATTGGTAACATTAAAGGTGCGATAATCATCGCCCCAATAATCACGGCAGCGCTATTAGCCAAAAGTCCAAATGATGCGATCGCGCACGACCCGATAATCAATACAATGTAATTAATATCTAAAGTAGATTCTTCTAATAAATCTAAAATAAGTTGTTGAGTTTTTTCGGGGTCGGCTTTTTTGAGTCGCCAATATTTAAAACGATGCCAAATACTATTTAACAAAATCCGCTCCTTTATTAAAAAAAAGGTAATCTCTATCGATCGAATTATACCTTAAGGATTAGACGTGAATTGTTTGCCAACATAAAATTCAGGATAACCTACTCACTTGCGGTAGAGTCGGAATTTTTCATTATTGATTAGTATCAACAAAGCTTTTAATTTTTCCAAAACAAGGAGGATTCATGGATCTGGGTGAATCAGCAACAACAGCCTGGGGAAAAATTCAAGGCATGATCGATGGCACGATCGTAATGCTGCCAAACATTGTATTAGCACTGATAGTATTTATCTTATTTTTCTTTGCTGGCAAAACGATTAAGTCCCTCGTTAAACGATTAACTCGCAGACATCGCCAAGCGAGAAATCTGGGGATGGTGCTAGGACGATTAGCGCAGGGAATAGTTATCTTAGTTGGTTTATTCGTTGCTTTGTCGATCGTCATTCCTACTTTCCAGGCAGGAGATTTAGTTCAACTATTGGGAATTAGTGGTGTAGCAATTGGTTTTGCCTTCCGCGATATTCTGCAAAATTTCTTAGCGGGAATTTTAATTTTGTTAACCGAACCATTTCAAATCGGTGACCAAATTGTTTTCAAAAGCTATGAAGGAACGGTTGAAGAAATCCAAACTCGCGCTAGCATCATCAGAACATATGATGGGCGTCGGGTGGTAATTCCCAATTCCGAACTGTTCACCAATTCGGTGACGGTGAACACTGCCTTTGAAAATCGCCGCTTACAATATGATGTGGGTATCGGTTACGGAGATGATATTGAAAGAGCAAAGCAGTTAATGCTAGAAGCGTTGGGGGAAATACCGGGAATATTGCAAGATCCGGCACCTGACGTGCTGACGATGGAATTAGCGGAAAGTACGGTAAATATTCGGGTTCGTTGGTGGATACAACCGCCCCGCAGGGCAGATGCGTTAGACTCGCGAGATGTAGTTTTAACTGCGATTAAGAATAAATTAACTGCCAACGGTATCGATCTGCCCTTCCCAACTCAGCAAATTCTGTTCCACGATCAAACAGAAGAAACAGATGGCGATCGCACTCGGCAACGAGAAGGATGGCCCTCTGGACGCGGAGAAGTCCCAAAAACCCGCAGCATTGGCGGTTCTCTGCGAAAGTTGGCTGAAGTGGGAGGACAAAAAAACGGCAATCATCATAGCCAATGAAACTTTATTTAGCCAAACTTTGGGATTCCCTACATTCTAGTTATTGGTTTGTACCAACGGTGATGGCAACTTTTTCCATCGCCTTAGCATTCGGAACGATCGCCCTCGATCGCACCGGGAGAATTGGGCCGATCGAGAATTTGGGTTGGATTTATACTGGTGGCCCAGAAGGTGCGAGAACTCTGCTTTCCGCCGTCGCCGGTTCGATGATTACCGTGGCAGGTACAACCTTTTCGATCACCCTGGTAGCCCTTCAATTAGCTTCATCTCAATTTGGCCCCCGCCTGTTGCGTAACTTCATGCAGGATACCGGCAACCAAATCGTCTTGGGAACCTTCATCGGCACTTTCATTTATTGTTTGCTGGTAATGCGTACCGTGCGAGGAGAAGACTACGACGCATTTGTACCCCAAATCTCGGTCACCGTCGGGATCGGATTGGCAATCACCAGTATCGGCGTGTTGATCTACTTTATCCATCACGTAGCTACATCGATTCAAGCATCCCACGTGATTTCTGAAGTCGGTGAAGATTTAGAAAAAGCGATCGACAGACTATTTCCTACCGATATCGGACAAGTAGCAGACGACGAACGACTGGTGGCAGAAATTCCCACCGATTTCGATCGCACTGCTAGCACCATCTTTGCTGGTACTAGCGGTTATCTCCAAGCGATCGATAACGAAAAATTGATGAAAATTGCCACGGAAAACGACCTCTTAGTGCGCCTCAAATATCGTCCCGGCAACTTTATCGTTAAGGGAAACGTGCTAGTAATGGTTTGGCCGCCAGAACGCCTGAACAAAAAACTAGGCAAACAGATTAAGCAATTATTTGCGATCGGCAAACAACGCACCGAACAGCAAGACATCGAATTTTCTATTAATCAACTAGTAGAAATTGCCATGCGTGCCATTTCTCCAGGTGTTAACGATCCCTTTACAGCCATTCAATGTATCGACCAACTCAGTGCCGGACTTTCTCACCTGGCAGAAAGAGATTTTCCTCCTCCCTATCGGTTTGACGATGAAAAAAAATTACGAGTAATTATTCAAACTTTAACCTTTGCAGAAATTACCAATACCGCTTTTAACCAAATCCGCCAATACAGCAATTCCGATGTGGGAGTCAGAATTCGCCTCCTAGAAGCAATTAGCGCGATCGCCACCCACATCAAGCGCGAAAAAGACCGCGATTGTTTGCTCCATCATACCGATCTGATCGAAAGAGCCAGTCAAGCACAAATCTCAGAAGAATCAGACCGCCAATATATCCAACATTGCTATCATCTAGCGGTAAAAGCCTTGCGATCGATCGATCGATTTTAGATAATTTTCATGAAGCATCTCTACATCTTATGAAAAGTCATTTTGAACTTTGAATTTTGAAATTTGAATTAATTATCCGCTTCAGACCACCTATAAGCGAAGAAAACAAAATCATTACAGGGATAATTTCCAATCTTCCCATCCACATCAACAAAATCAAAATTAGTTTGCCCAACCAATGTAAGTCAGGATGAGAAATTCCCGTAGACAAACCCGCATTCCCCAATGCAGAAGCAGCCTCAAAAATAACATCGCTCAACTTGTACTCAGGCAAAACTATATAAAACAAAGCTTGAACGCTAATAAAAATTAAACTTATCCAAAGAATCACCA
The DNA here is from genome assembly GCA_964546365.1 of uncultured bacterium. Taxonomy (GTDB): domain Bacteria; phylum Cyanobacteriota; class Cyanobacteriia; order Cyanobacteriales; family Aerosakkonemataceae; genus DATNQN01. The sequence continues at coordinate 11,413 of CAZJJR010000023.1, forward strand.
AAACTGCCGCCGCCTGAATTTGGCGATAAGCTTCCGACTCGTTAAGCGGTTCATTATTTAATTGATAGCGCATTAACTGATGAGGTTTGAGTGAAATCCTCTGGAAGTGCCACAAAAGTGCTTTATAAAGCCAAACTACTCGTTTTAACTTAATTCCTCCGACTGTGGAACCAGCCGCCCCACCAAAAATCATACCCAAAGTTAACAATAATTTCGTATTGGAACTCAACTCTTGTATGGTGACACTACTAAAACCACAAGTACTTAAGGCTGAAACCCATTGAAAGAGAGTATCAACCCAGATAAACTCTCCTTTTAACCAAAAATTTTCGATTAGCAATACTACTGTTCCCAACCCGATAAGTAACCATAATGCTCGATGTTGTGCATCTTCCCACAGTGCAGACAACCGACGCTGTTTGAGAAAATTGTAATGAGTATAAAAACTAATTCCTCCCATAATCATGATCGCAATGACAGCCAATCGCACTACTGGACTATAAGCGCCAATACTGTCATCAGTAACAGCCAAACCACCTGTAGATATACCTGTCATCCCGTGATTTATCGCTTCCCACCAAGGCATTCCCAATAAACGCAATAGCAATATACTTAACGCTGTATAAAAAAGAAAAATTTTCCAAATCTTTCTGACAGTTTCAGTTACCGTAAGCGCAATTTTTTTAGAACGTCCTTCTGAGTAATAAAGTTCATAAGCATTAGTGCTGGGTTCGAGAACTGAAAGCACCAGCACGATTACTCCTACGCCGCCAACCCACTGTATAAAGGAACGCCACCATTGCAAGCTGTGGGGTAATTGACTCGGTTGCAATGCGACGGATAATCCAGTACCAGTGAAACCTGAATATGATTCAAATAAAGCATTTGATAATCTTTGAAAGTTGGTTATAGTTAATGGAGTGATGGGAAATTGTGATAAATAAGAGCCAATTGCTAAAAATGGAATTGCACCAAATAAGGGTATTAGTCCCCAACTAAGGGCAACTGTTAGCATGGCATGGCGGAGATGCGCTCCTTCGCTAGCTTTATAAAAAATTCGATAAATTAATTGACCGCAACTTAAAGAAGCTAAAGAGGTTAATAAAAAAGGCCAAATCGCGTAATATTCCCCAAATATAAAGCAGATAGGGAGAGAAATTAGCGCCATTATGCCAGGGACGTGCAGCAATAATCCGACATCCCGCAAAATGGTTTTGGTATATTTATTCAGCCAGCTTATTTTAATTTTCACTCGGAGATTTTGAATAATTTATAAAGATAGTTGGCGATAATTATGGCTGGATTTGCTAATACTTGTACCCCCAATCGCTCGAACATTGCTTGATGTTCTTGATTGTTAACCATACTAATTAAAGTTTTGATGCCCTTTTCTCTACCTAAAAACATGGTCATCAAGTTAGCAGAATCATCACCAGTAGTGGCAATTAATGCGTCTGCTTTACCTGCATTTGCTTCATCTAAAATGCCTCCTTGGGCAATGTCGGCATGGAAAACTTGTATTTCATATTTCTCCAATATATTCTGGGCGCGTTCTTCATTTTTTTCGATAACTGCTACTTCATGCCCGTCTTGGAGAGCCAATTTTACTAAGCTGGAGGCTTCTGGCCCAGCCCCAACCACGATTAAATACATATCATTTCGTTATCCAGGAATTTAGGGTTCCAGAAGGTAAATTAGGAATTAGCGAATTGGCTGATGGTGAAAAAATAGCCAATTCTCTGTTCCTCACTTGTTAGTCCCTTTCTTACTGCTTCTTACTCTACTTTTGTATAGATTTCGCTTCCTCTGAAATTCGATAGAGTTTGCGGTAAGAGATCGCTGAAAAACAGCTTGATGGCTATTAGCAGAAAAATTTCGATCTGCCTTCTCTCTTTTTATGGATAGTTTAACTTCTCAAGAAATAAATATTGCCCTACTAAGTCTTGGTGGACTAGTTCTCGTATTGGGCTTGCTTTCTGGCTTTCTTAAAAAACGTCTTTATATCTCCGAACCTATGGTAACTCTGGTGGCTGGGGTGCTATTGAGTCCGGCGGTTTTTGGCTTACTGAATCTAACTCATTGGGGTAAGCCTGAGATGATTTTAGAGGAAGGGGCGCGTTTAGCGATCGCAATTCAAGTCATGGGGGTAGCTTTGCGACTGCCCAAAGCTTATCCTTGGAACGAATGGCGATCGTTAGCGGTTTTATTAGGCCCGGTCATGTTATTTATGTGGCTGTGCAGTGGTTTACTAGTATATTTAATTCTCGGTTTACCGTTTTGGGAAGCTATGTTAGTCGGTGCGGTGATTACTCCTACCGACCCGGTGATTGCCACCTCGATAGTGACGGGTAAAGTAGCCGAACAAAACTTACCCGAACGCATCCGCAATTTAATCTCTGCCGAATCCGCCGCTAATGATGGCTTGGGTTACCTATTTGTATTTTTGCCCATTTTAATGTTAACGCGATCGCCAACAGAAGCCTTTTCTCACTGGTTAACTAAAACTCTGCTTTGGGAAGTAGGGGCGGCTATTATTTTAGGTGCGATTTTAGGTTATTTAGCTGGGAAGTTTTTACTTTGGTCGGAAGAAATTAAAGCGATCGAAAAGAACTCATTTTTAGCTTATTCTTTAGCCCTTTCCCTGACTGTCTTGAGTTTAGTAAAACTATTGGGTAGCGATGGCATTCTATCAGTTTTTGTGACGGGAATCGTATTTAGCACGATCGTCAGTGGTGGCGAAAGAAGCGAAGAGGAAGGAGTACAAGAAGCAGTCGATCGTTTTTTTACTTTATATATTTTCGTACTATTCGGTTTAGCGCTTCCTTGGCAAAAATGGCTGGAATTAGGATGGGCTGCTGTCTTTTTGGTAGTAGCTGTATTTTTGCTGCGTCGCCTTCCCGCTTTACTTCTGCTGAGTCGTTTGATAGGCCAAATCCGAGGAAAACACGATGCTTCATTTATTGGATGGTTTGGGCCGATCGGCGTAGCAGCAATTTACTATGCTATGCTTTCTCAAAAAGAAACTGGATTAGAATCACCCTGGATTATAGGGAGTTTGGCGATTTGTATTTCAATTTTCGTTCACGGTTTTACAGCTACGCCTTTTGCACAAATTTACGGAAAAAAGCACGATCGATCGATGCAGCGAATTGTGGGGAGAATTAGCAGATAAACTGATGAGCAGTACTTAAATATTACCGTTCGCGATCGCAGAAAAATGTTTTTGAATGATTGGGACACCAATATAAACGAGCAAATATAGAAAAATTAAATGTAAAGGTTCCACATTATAAACTTCTTTCTTCCCTGGCCCCTAACCCCTAGCCTCTATTTTCAACAGAACAGTTTGTACCCGTACAGAGTAGAGGATAAAATCAACGATCGGGGCATCCACTCATTAATGTATTTCGTCGTCTCATTTGTGATAAAATGATACGTTTATAATATATCAATAATGAACGAACAAAAGGAAAAAGCGATCGCAAATTACTATATGGAAGTTAAATGGAATACTAGGGAGCATCTTCAGTAACTATAAATACTTTTTTAGAAAATGAGGTACCCAGTATTAGGGTATAAAATATGAACCCCAAAAGAAATCTCAGTTTTCCGCTCCCTGAATCTAGAGTTTTGCAATACTTAGCAAAAGTTACTCTAATTGCTATTGCTTACTTTTTAGGGGGAAAACTGGCAGTCTCCATACCAGGAGTAGCACTCTTAGGCTCCTCCGTATGGCCTCCTGCCGGAATTGCACAAGCTGCGCTCTTATTACTGGGAATACGTTATTGGCCTGGAGTAGCTTTGGGGTCATTTTTTTTTGATTTTATAAGTATCAAAGCATCATTAATACTAGCGCTACAAGCTATTTTCGGTTCTACCTTACAAGCTGTTGTTGCAGTTTATTTGTTGCGACGTTTGGGGTTTAGTATATCCCTCACTCGTCTGATCGATGTTGTCTATCTTGTTTTGTTCGGTGCTGTTATTGCTACCCAAATAAATTCTACTTTAGGGCCGCTCCGGATGGTTTTAACCGGGTTAATAGAGTGGAAACAGTATTGGCAAGTTCGCTGGCATTGGTTTTTAGGAGATGCAATGGGTATTCTAATTTTTACCCCATTGCTATTGGTTTTATTTACCAAAAAATCTCCCTCTCATATCCAAAAATTAAATAAAAAACAAACTATTAAAAATATTAGCTGGTTGGTGATTTGGCTGATTTCATTAGTTACCCTAAGTTGGATGGTATTTGGAGCGAAAACTGAGGCAACAATTTCGCGTTACCCACTAGAATATTTACCTTTTCCCTTCATCATCTGGGGAGCAATTCAATTCGGTCGGCGCGGCGCGGTTGTATCTTCTTTTATCGTATCGAGTATAGCCCTTTGGGGGGCATCGCAAGGCGGAAGCCCTTTTATTGCTAAGGCTGAAAATATTAGTCAGGCTATTTTATTTTTGCAATCATTTTTGGGAGTTATTACCATTACTTCTTTATTACTAGCTGCCACCGTAGCAGAACGCGCTACATCTGAAAACCTGCTGCGACAAAGCGAAATTAAATATCGGGAATTAGTAGAAAATGCTAACAGCATAATTGTCAAAATCGACACTCAAGGTAACGTGACCTTTTTTAATGAATTTGCTCAAAGATTTTTTGGTTTCACCGAAGCGGAAATTTTAGGTAAAAATTTGGTTGGCACGATTATTCCCCAAACAGATACTAGGGGGAAAGACCTAGCAAAAATGATGAGCGGGATTTTACAGCATCCAGAGCAATATACTCACAATGAAAATGAAAATATCAGGCGCAATGGAGAAAGAGTTTGGGTATCCTGGGCTAATAAGCCGTTGTTTGATTGGAAAGGAAATTTTATCGGCATACTTTCTATTGGTACGGATATTACCGAGCGCAAACAAGCTGAATTAGCTCTGCAAAAGTTAAATGAAGAATTAGAGAGTAGAGTAAAAGAAAGAACGGCTAGCTTAGCTGCCACCGAAGCAGAATTGCGAGCGTTGTTCGCTGCCATGACAGACATGATTATTGTGGTGGATCGCCAGGGAAATTGCCTGAAAGTCGTCTCGACAAATCCCAGCCATTTGCTCAAAATCGCTACCGAACAAATCGGTCAAAATCTCCAAGAAATCTTCCCAAAAACAGAGGCAGATCGCTTTATTAGCTACGTTCAGCGTGTTTTAAATACCCAAGAAACTGCCCAGTTTGAATATAGTTTATTGCTTAAAGAGCAAAGAGTTTGGTTTTCTGCCAATATCTCGCCTTTATCAGATGAAAGCGTGATTTGGGTAGCGCGAGATATTAGCGATCGCAAAATATTAGAAGATAAGCTATCCCAATCTTATGCTGAATTGAATGCTCTTTTGGCATCGATGACCGATATCATACTCGTACTTGACGATCGAGCTAGCGATCTGAAAGTCGTACCGACAAATCCGGGACGTTTATACCCGCCTGACGTTGATATTATCAGTCCGACAGTAGAACAATTTTTAATCGGGGATAATGTCGAAGCTTTCTTAAATCAAATTCAGCAAGCACTAACCACAAAACAAACGGTTAATTTCGAGTACAATCTACCTGTTGGTGATTCTGAATATTGGTTTTTCGCCACGATTGCACCCGTATCTGAAAACTCGGTGATGTGGGTAGCTCGCGATATTAGCGATCGCAAACAAGCTGAAGAAGCACTACTTCTAGAAAAAGAAAAATCTGAAGAATTATTGCTGAATATTTTACCAGAACCAATTGCCAATCGGCTTAAGGAAGATCAAAGCGCGATCGCAGAAAGTTTTAATGAAGTGACAATTCTATTTGCAGATTTGGTTGGCTTCACATCTCTTTCAACCAAACTTCAACCAATTGAATTAGTTAACTTATTGAATCAAATCTTTTCTTCCTTCGACCAAATTATCGAGGAACTAGATTTAGAAAAAATTAAAACTATTGGCGATGCCTATATGGTAGCCGGAGGTTTACCAATCCCCAAAATCGATCATGCTGAAGCAATTGCAGAACTAGCATTAACTATGCTAGATATCATGCAGCAATTGCAGATCGACACCGGGCATAAATTGCAAATTCGCATTGGCATTAACACGGGAATCGTAGTAGCTGGAGTGATTGGTAAGAAAAGATTCATCTACGATCTATGGGGCGATGCAGTTAACATTGCCAGTCGTATGGAATCTCACGGATTACCTGGATATATTCAAGCTACTTCGGCAACTTACGAGCGATTGAAAGATAAATATTTGTTTGAAAATCGCGGTACAATTCCCGTCAAAGGCAAGGGAGAGATGACTACTTATTTCCTTAAGGGAAGAAAGTTAGCCTAGCGATTTAGTAGTTGGTTTGGTATTAGATAAAGCGCTTTTCAGGTGAATTATTTATGCAGAAACCCGGTTTCTTAAAGAAACCAGGTTTCTATCCTATAATATTTATCTCTTCTGATTTCATAAATCAAAAGTAATTTTTAAAGCTTATTGGTATTCTGCGTGATATTTTTTTTACCACAGATATCCACAGATGAACACAGATGTATATTCAGTTTGATTGTTTGTTGAAATGATTTTATTCTCCATCATCATTAATGTCTAGCCGCTTAGAAGGATAATTTCCTTTGATTTCTCGGTTGAAGAATTTTCCGGTTGAATTTGATGAAATCATTTCTTCCCATGTTTCTTCTTCTACGTGTTCATATTGATAAACTGAGCCGTTTTTAAATTCAATTTGCAATACTTCACGATCGGGATCGTATCCGACAGCATTTGCCATCGTAGATTCTACTAAATACATGGGAATTTCTGGCTCTACTCCCGGTAGTTCGTAAAAGTCAACCGATGCAGATAATTCAGGCGAGTCATCAGATGCGATCGCATTTAGCTGCATCAATCCTTCATAAGCAGCTAAAGGTGCGGGAATCTCAATGACTTCTATGCTATCTCCCCTGTCAATTACTAATCCTAAATAATCATCTTCGTGACTGACGGCTAAAATGTTACTTAAGTCAAGCTTGTTTAATTTCATTAGATTTCTCCTTTTTTTGGTAGTAGGTGATGGGTAGTAGGTAGTGGGTAGTGGTAAAGACTTTTTCCTACTACCTACTACCCACTACCCATTACCTCTATTTCACTTTGTTCTGATTTTTTGCTTGTTCGATCGCAATATCTTTAATTGCTTGGAAAGAACTGAGGTTCGACGAACCTTCGATCGCTTTCACCGCCAAATCTTGTACTTGTTTGAGTGCTGCATCCAATTGTTTAGAGAGAGTTTGAATGCGGGAATCTTGATTTTGAATAGTTTCTTGCAGCGAGTTAATTCGCAATTCGTAAGTACGTTTAGTACCTTCGATTTCTTTATTCAGTAAATCGGCTTTGACTTTCGCTTGGTAAGTAGCAATTCCCTTGCCTTCTTCCTTGGCACGTTTGATCGCATTTTCCAAGTCTTTTGGCATCGCTTCCACTTTCGATTTCAGTTCATTAAATTGGGTTTCTCGTTCTGCGATCGCTTTTTCTCGTTCCGCCCATTCTTTATCCTGAGTTTGTTGTAATTCTTCTAATTCTTGATACAAACGCTTCTTCTCTTGTTCGTATTCTTCATCAGAAAGTTTACGCTGTAAAGTCAAATCATAACTGTATTCTTGGTTGTCACGTTGACGAGTTTTACCAAACGTTTCATTCCGTTCTTTAATCGTGCGACGATGTTCTTCCTGTTCCTTTTGCCAAGTCTTCCTTGCTTGAGTTATCGCTTGTTCCACTTCATCTTGACGCTGTTTTAGTTCGTCACCAAAAGCTTTAGAACTATCTTCGTATTGTTGAATTAATGTATCTAAACTACCATCAGTTACTTCCAGATTATGCAGCGCTTGTAATTGCGATCGTTCTTCCGTTACCTTCCGTTGCACTTCCTGAAGTTTAAAAGCTTCCAAAGTCAGCTTTTCTGATAAATCGCTAACCGCACCACCAAAACTAAGTTGCAGTTGATTTAATCCTTCAATAATCGACTCCATTTTTTGTTGATTAGCAACATTAGGTTTCGTCAGTAATTCCGTTGCAGAAGTAGATTTACCGTTACCATTACCATTGCTGTTGCGAGGTTCGGTGGTTTTTGGTTCGGGTTTTTGATTCATTTTTACCTCCAATTCTTTCTTTTCTTGCAATAGTTGATTAAATGCTTCGAGAATTTCAGCTTTGGTGTTCTTTTCGTTGGGACGTTTGATAGCCATAGTTAAACCTCAAAATGTATTTGGTTAGAAGTAAACTAAATCTAAGAGTGTACTGAAATTCATTGACGGAACGATGAACCCTAATCCAATCCGACGAGAACCAGTGTGTGTTTTGATGCACTTGAATGGCGGTTATACCAAAGTCATGCTTGAACGGTTTGAAGGCAATGGTTTAGCAGGTGGTGGCATTACTTGGGATATTCCAACTCAAAAGATTCCATTCCATCTCAGAAACATTGGTTCTCGCTTTTTAGTAATCGGAAAATTACTTTATTCGCCAGAGGATACGATCGAGGAAATTCGCGAGATGGATTTTAAAATCAAAATCGAAGAACTACAGGAAACAACTAGTTAAACGCTTAACTATTGCTCAAACGATCGCAAATTTCTAATGTTTCTTAGTCGCCAATCCTTTGTGCTGCATTTATTTTGCCATGATAGACACCTTGCAAAAGGATCGGGGTTAAATTTTTACCACAGATGAAACACAGATGATTTTTGATGCGTAGATCGACTTTTGCAAGATGTCTGATGTGGTTATTCTGCTTTTTCTCCTCTGGCTTTTGATGAGCTTTCAAAAGCACGCATTGCCAATTCTTGTGCTTGTCGTAATGTAGATTGCAGTTGAGTGGAAATTTCGGAAATTTGTTCGGTTTGTTTCTGAATCTTTGTCTCAAGAGATTGAATTTGAATCTCGAATCCTTGCTTGTTAGCTTCCCATTCTTTTTCTAATAAATCCGCCTTGACTTTGGCTTCCTGATTAGCATCTCGAATACCTTCTTCCCTTGCTTTCTTAATTGCTTCTTCCAATTCGTTGGGGAATTTAGCGGCTTTAGCTTGATACTCTTCCAATAATTTCTGATTCTTCGCCAAATTGCTTTCCCGTTCTGCCCAATTTTTCTGTTTCGTTTGGTTTGTTTCTTGAATATCGCGCTCAATTTGCCGCTTGGTTTCTTCATATTCATCTCTGGCAATTTGGCGCGATCGTTCTGTGTCATAACCGTAATCTTCTTCTTGGCGCGTGCGTTCCCGTTGCAGCAATTCGTTATTTTCGCTGGAATTAATTTCAAATTCTTGCTGTTCTTGCTGCCAAATTTTTCGGTTTTCGGCTATTTCTTTTTCTAAAGTTTCGCGATCGCTAGTCGATCGTTGTGCCAAAAAGCGCAAATTCTCTTGATGTTCTTGGGTAATTAGGTAAAGCGCGTCAGCAACTACGCGGGTTTGCTGGAGTTCTTGCAAATTCTGGTTTTCAGTTGCGATCGCTCTTTTTAAATCGTCCAGCTTACTAGTTTCTGTAGTTAGCAGCGTAGAAAGTCCAGTAATCGTATTGCCAAATTCCAGTTGCAGATCCGCCAATCCCCGCACGATGCTATCTGCGGTGTACTGAGAAACCGTTGCCAAAACCGCGCGATTTTTCTCTTTTTCCGCTTCTTCTTCTTTGGTGGCGACTCGCGAAGCACTATTGCGGCGTTCTGCCAGAATTTGGTTAAAAGATTCAAAAATCTTCGTTTTACTGTCTTTACCTACAACTTGTGTCATAATTTTCCCTTAATTGAAAATTGGACAAAAATCCTGCTAGCAAGAGTTGCGATCGCTCTTGCGCCTGCAAGTTACCTAAATCCTGAAATTCTGCTAGAGTAGAGTTGGATTGCAAACTGTAGTTTGCATTTCTTGTTTACTACTATAACACCAGTTTTTTGGTTATGCAAGATGTAACGACAAAATTTGTAAACTGGAGTTGTCAAAACCTGAACGGTGACTGCTTATGGATGACTTTGCGAAGAAAGTGCGCGATCGCAGACAGCAAGAGAAGCTAAGTCAGCAAGAACTAGCCGATCGAGTCGGAATTTCGCGCAATTACCTATCCCAAATCGAACGAGGACAAGCCAAAAACCTCTCCTGGCAATTGGTAGAAAAGCTGACCTCGATTTTGGGCATTAAAGACGAAGCGACAGACAAACAAGAGGATTTAGCAGATATTCCCCCTAGTTTGGCAGAATTTGCCAAAAAAGCCGGACTGCCAACCGATGACACGATCATGCTGGCTCGATTAAAATATCGAGGACAGCAGCCCACCACGCCGGAAAAATGGGAACTGCTATATAACGTAATTAAGATGACGGTTCAGTAGTTTTGAGTTTTGAGTTGGGTTATGAAAAACAGGCAAATGGCTAAACCTTTTTGGATAACTCATTCAGAACTCACAAATCAGAACTGGAGTTAAGCCGCGATGCCTTACCGTCATCCGGGAGAGGCGTATTTATCTCGCTGCGGCGCACTCCGTAGCGAGGCGGATGTGTTTGGCTACGTGGAATTTCTGCGGGGTGAGTCGGGATTGATCGACGAACCGCCGATCGATCTAGAGTGCATCTATCGACACTTCGGTATGCCGACACCAATACGTGCACCGTTAGACGAACAGCAAGGTATTTTGGTAGATAGTCGCACGGGAATCATTTTAATTAAGGAAAATGACCCGATAGTAAGGCAGCGCTTTACGGAAGGTCACGAATTGATGGAATTACTCTTTGATGCTCACGAACAGGTGAAAATTGGTAGTGTTTTGCCTAGTTGGAGTGGAGAATATAAAGAGCGATTATGCGATCGAGGTGCGGCAGATTTGCTGATGCCGGAGTCATCTTTTTTACCTCGGTTGCAAGATTTGGGGATTTGTTTGAATACAGCGCGATCGCTAGCCAACCTCTACCAAACATCCCTGCTAGCAACCTTGGTAAGAATGATGCAGCAGGGATGCGGCAATTACGCTTTGGTGATGTGGCATTGTGCGTTAAAACCAAGGGAAGTGAAGGAACTTTCTGCCAAAGAGATTTCCCCTCAAAAAAAGCTGCGGGTGTGGTGGCGCACGCAAACAAAAGATTGGACTGGCGGTTTTATTCCCAAAGATAAATCAATTCCTCACAATTCGCTGATTTCCTACGCTTATGTCAGCGGACAACCTTATAGTGGTAAGGAAAAAATACATTTAGGTTGGGGTTTTATTGAGTGTGATGTGGAAGCAACCCCGATTCAAATTGGCGATAAATATTGTGTTTTATCTTTGTTGCGATTAGGGAGTGTTTGAGTAATAAAAGTTCCTACATTAAAGATTTTCCTTCACCCAATTTCTAAAAGCTTGAATTGCTTGGCTACTTCCAGAAATTTGAGTTTGCTGTACGTATCGATTCACCAGTTCAATAATTGGGATATCTAAAAAAGTAGGACTAAATTCAGACTCCATATATCTGCCAGCTTCCAATATATTAATCTGTAAACCTCGTCGTCCGTATCGCCAAAGTTCCGGCACTCCTAAAATTTGATAATTATCCAAAAGAGTGCGAGAGGTAAGGTCAATTTCGATCGCTAAATCTGGAGGTGGATCTACACTCATATCCAGCCTATTTTTACCAATCACAGCCGCTTGATTTTGAATGTAAAAACAGGCATCCGGTTCAACCGCCTGAGTCATTTGTTCATTTTTCAAAGTTGTCGAACCCAACGAATCATAATTGATACCTCGTTCGCTCAATAAAATTTTTACCATATCGCTAATAATTTCTTTGGCTTTTTCATGTTCGGGTAGAGGAACCATAATTTCCAAAATTCCATTACTATAAGAAAGTCTAGTAGCGCGACTATTCCCTAATTCCGCTAACATACTTTCCAATTGCTGCCAGCTAACATCTTCCAGCAGTAACTGTTGACCAGGTTGAATCCTTAATTGTTTTAACTCTAATAGCATAGTTATTCATCCATTTACATTCACTATAAGTATAAAACTCCTATTTTCGCCAAGGCCATTTTGTACCCATTTCGGTCATTGCAGAGAAAATGAGATATATAATGAGAAAACCAACACCAGCCAAAAAAGCGAGTAAATCGTTGTCCATTTTCCTAATCAAAATTATTGAAAGAAAAAACCAGCCAATAGTAAGGGCAAAAGCAACAAAATAGATACGATCGCAATTAGAGTACCCGCATCTATATTAATAGTATTCTTATCCCGATCGCTCATTTATTTTTCCTTAAAAAACTTATTTATATAATCCAGTTTAAAATAAATTACCCCATCAAACAACTAAAATCTCGCTCAAAATCAAATTACACTGATATACCATCTGATAAATCTACCTCTACATCTGTGTTCATCTGTGGATATCTGTGGTAAAAAAATATCTAAGGCTCTTAACATCACCTTATGACACAGCCTAACCTGACTCAAAACTCCGATCCCACAACAACTTCAACAAAAAAGAAAGGAAAATCTCTTCCTCCCAAAATCATCATCTGGCTGGGGAAATTTGTCTGGACTACCATCTGGCAGGTCATGATGTCAAATTTAGCACCTCGCAATAAAACCGGAGAATATATTCGCCCCAGCAGCCAGTTCCGCAATTCGATCGCAACAGAGGAAGGAAATAACTACCCACCAGCCGCCGGACGCTATCAACTATTTGTCGGAATGGGTTGTCCTTGGGCGCATCGCACCTTGGTAGTCAGGACTTTGAAAGGTTTAGAAGATGTTATTTCAGTTGCGATCGTATCTCCTTCACCCATCGAAGGTGGTTGGGTACTCGATCGAGAAGAAGAAGGTTGTCGTACTCTGGCAGAACTGTATCAACTGGCACAACCCGGTTACACCGGACGTTCCACCGTACCAGTTTTATGGGATAAACAAACAAAGACGATCGTGAATAACGAAAGTGCAGAAATTATCGTCATGTTGAATTACCAATTTAACGAATTTGCTAAAAATCCTACATTAGATCTTTACCCAGAAGAACTCAAAGAAAAAATAGATTGGTGGAACGAAAAAATTTATCATTCAGTTAATAATGGCGTATATCGTTGTGGCTTTGCTCAAACCCAAGCCGCTTATGAAAAAGCTTGCAACGAACTATTCACAACCTTAGATGAAATTGACGCAGCGCTCGCAACCAATCGATATCTTTGCGGAGATAAATTAACTTTGGCAGATGTACGCTTATTCACAACTTTATTCCGCTTTGATATCGTTTATTACGGCTTATTTAAGTGCAACCGCAAGCGCATTCGCGACTATCAAAATTTAGGGGCATATTTGCGAGATTTGTATCAAATTCCCGGTGTGGCGAATACTTGCGATCGCGAAAGCGTAAAACAAGATTATTACGGTAATTTATTTCCCTTAAATCCGGGCGGAATCATTCCTTTAGGCCCAGATATGGACAACCTTTTAGAACCGCACGATCGCGGATAAAGGAGTCAAAATTTAGAATTCAGGATAAAGAATATTAAATACCGATTGCCGAATTCTTGTTAAATATAACCTTGGGTGTAGTAAAAAGAAAAAATAAGTAGTAAAAAATAGAGAATTATTACGCTATTTTCTTTTTATATCATGTCTGTTAGCATAAGTTGCTTAGGGTAAATCGCTTTCTTATCTGCGTTTATCTGCGTTTATCTGTTTTCATCTGCGGTAAAAACTTAACCCATGATTCCCACAGATAATATGAAAGCATCACTCTTAAATTACCAATGCAAACAGAGACGATATTACTTAGATTTCACACCCCATTAAAACGTAATGAACGATCTCAACACACCCGAAGAAAAAAGAGAAATTCAAAAAGAACGAAGAGAAATACTCGAACAGCTAGAAGACTGGCTGGAAACCCCGATGCTACTACTAGGTTTAGCATGGCTAGCCTTGTTAGTTGTCGATTTAATCTGGGGCTTAAATCCGATATTAGAAGTTATTAGCAACGTTATTTGGATTATTTTTATACTAGATTTTGCATTGCGATTTAGCATAGCCGATCGCAAAATTGCATATATCAAACAAAGCTGGCTAACCGCCCTATCCCTGATGTTACCAGCCTTACGTGTTTTCCGAATCGCGCGAGTTTTGCGGATATTGAGAGCAACTCGCGGAGTCAGACTGGTGCGCGTTATTACTTCGTTAAATCGCGGAATGCGATCGCTTAGAGCCAGCATGGATAGACGGGGTTTCGGTTACATCGCTGCTCTAACTTTAGTCGTAACTTTAGTCGGCGCTGCCGGAATGTATGCCTTTGAAAATAATACCCCAGATGGGCGCGGATTAAATAATTACGGTGCAGCCTTATGGTGGACGGCAATGCTGATGACCACGATGGGATCGGAATATTGGCCGCAAACTCCAGAAGGAAGAGTGCTTTGTTTAATACTAGCGCTGTATGCCTTTGCAGTTTTTGGCTACGTAACGGCAACACTCGCCACCTTTTTTATCGGTCGCGATGCAGAAAATGATGAAGCAGAAATAGCAGGTACAAAATCTATTGCTGCCTTACATGAAGAAATTGCTGCATTACGTACTGAAATTCAAACTCTTACCCGTCAAAAATCAATTGAATGATGAAAGATAAAGTATACGCAAAAAATTAACCAATAAATTAGAAAAAATCATGCTGAGTACTAATTGGCGAGGGTATCGAATAGCGGCTTGGATCGGACAATTTTTCCTGGCGATCACATTCGTATTTACCTTATTTCAAGGTAATTGGTTGGCAGCATTTACACTTGCTTGCTTTCTATCAGCTTCATTAGCTTTTGTTGCGATGGAACAGCAACTCCCTACTCTGTTCGATTTCCTATTTGTAATAGCCGCTTTATTAAATGCAGGTGGTTGGGCTTGGGGTTTATTTTACCAGCCAGGGCCATATGATGAAATTACCCATGCGTTTACCACTTTTTCCATTACCTTGGCACTTAGCTTTTTAGTTTATACTCCCATGCTTAACCTGTTTCGCAACCACCGGGTACTTTATATTTTGACAATTGCTAGCTTTGGAATTAGCATCGGCGCTTTATGGGAGATCTTTGAATGGGCTACCCAATTAATTAATAGTTTGAATGACACTATTGTAGACTTAATTATGGATACCCTTGGCGCTTTCCTTGCAGCGTTAATCAGTCTTTGGGCATTAGAAGAACGAACTAGACCACAAGCAAGAGATGTCGATCGCGAAATGTCTTCTCTGCACTAATCGATCGCAAATAAGTAACTCTCTTTCTCTTAATTAATCCCGATGCAACCAATCTAGTAATCCCAGTGCAGCTAAAATACCTACAAAATGACCTGTAAGGACATTAACATTTGCTACTGCCACAAAAACATCCAGCGCTCTGACAATTTTATTAGCATCCGTAATCGCTACCCCTGGCGGTTGAGAAACTGATTTTGCAATCATCACTCCTAACGTTGCACCACCACCCAAAAGGCATAAAAATATCCCTACTAAGCCCACAATCGCTGCCAATCGCAACAATTGCATGGTATCCGCTTTGCTGGGCTGCTGTACTGGATTAGGGCTTGCTAAACGTTTGCCAATGCGAGTATAACGGAAAGATAAAAATACGCTAAAACAGAGCGCTAGAAGGCCAGCAATAGCCCAAAATATACCAATCCCTATTCCCCGATTAGTTTCATCGGCAAAATTTCGTCCCGAAATCGAAAACAACAAAGTCAAACCAGCAGAAACCGCCAGTCCTAATTCGAGCCAAAAAGCAATCCAACCTAACCAGCGAAATATGCTAGAAATTTTTTGTTTCGTTGGAGAAACTAAAGTTTTTTCTGGTTGAGTTTGCATATCTACCATCAACAATAACTAAACATATACTACTCTTAGATGCTAGATATAATAATTAGCATATACCCCCGCCTACAGAAATAAAGTCTTTAATTTTTGAATTTGCATTAATCTTATAACTAAAGATTGATTATCATTTGTTTATTTATTGGTAAGTTTACTTCTTGACCGACCAAATCGGTAACTGTGTTACTTCTTGTAAGGTTAAATCTACATAAGTAGTTCCATCCTTATTAAAAAGCGCTAGACCAAAATAACCAGAAGAACCATCATGAGCTTGCGGGCCAGTAATATATGCTTTATAGCGACCGGAAAGCAAAGCTTGATTAAATGGAGAACCTACAGTCCAAGGCCAACGCGATGGAAAAATAATACCTCCTATATCCTCAATCCAATCCCTTTTTCCTCGCAAATGATAGATATTTTTTGGTGCGTTGAAACCTTTGTCGCCAGCAAATACACCTCCAATAGAAACTACCGTAATCTCAGCATTATCTAACCATTCGTGAAGATAGGGAACTGCGCCTAATGATACTTGTGCACCTCCGCTAGTACCGATCAAAATAATTTTAAAAGTTTGATTATTAGATAGTGGAATTGGGTGCGTTGCTTGCATTCGATCGATAATCGCACTGGCAATTCCTTGATTGTAGACAGGGCCATAGCGATCGTCTGCGGAAATAGCAAATCGCCAAAGATTGCGAATTTTAATCAGAATATCTGCCATTTCTAACCAACCATCTGCCCGCTCTGCAAAGCGCCATAAAGGTGCTAATAATCTTTGTCCTCCCAAACTTTCGTTTGCTGCTGAATAGGGGAAAACATCCCGAACTGCCACGCAATTAGGATATCTCTTCTCTAAACGATTTAAAAATTGTTCTTCCCCTGGTGTTAATTCATTAGCAGAAAAGTCTCCTACTCCTGGTAAAAAGACAATATAACAGTTTATATTGGCAGATTTAGTAAGAGAATTAGATGCTTTTTGTAAAGATATTTTTTTGAATTGATTTTTTTTTATACCTAAATTTTCAGCACCTTCTTGTATCCACCAGACGAGAGTTCCTACTGGCGAAATAGTACCCCATGCTAAAAGTAATAATCCAGCTATTATCAGTAATTTTAAACTTCCACTGCGAAGCCAAATAAGTAGTTTGACTAAAAGGTTAAACATAGCTTTATATTTAATTTATCAATATTTTATGAGTTGACTAATTATTTAAGAAAATTTGACTAATACTGGTTGTGCTTAGATTTAGTGAAACCTTATACTGATGTAGTAGTCATCTACCTAGAGGATTAAATTAGCCCGTGAGTAGCAGTGAATTAAAAAGTGGGTTACGTAAAACTATTTGGAAAGCGCTAATTTTGCAAGCAGACTTTTATGAAAATGCTCGCAATACTCCTCAAACTAAACGAATATCCCTCACGATCGTATGTTTGGCGGCTTTGTCCCATGCTATTGGTAGTGGAGTTATTTTATTGATTAACCGAGCGCCTTTACCGATTTTAGTTTTGTCACTTTTAATCGATTGCTTGAGCGTAGTAGCGGGTTACCTATTTTGGACTTTTACTATTTCTAAAATAGCAGAATGGTTAAAAAGAGATGGAGTAAACTTTCAGGAATTATTGATTCCTATTGGCTATGCCTATTCTCCTCAAGTACTGAATTTTTTAAGTGTAATTCCTTTGTTAGGTGGTTCGATTGAATTGATATTATCTGTTTGGAGTTTGTTAACAGTAATCGTAGCAGTTCGTCAAGGGTTAGATATTAAAACTCGCTGGTCAACTTTGATTTGTTTAGTCGGTTGGCCTCTAATTCAAATAGCGCTCGGCTTTGTCCAAGCTTTCGAGCAGTATCTCGTGAAATTAAGTACTTAATATCGGCTTTGAGAAAGATACGTCAATGCTAAATATTTGTAAAATTTAGATATAAAGTTTGTTAGCCTCACAAAGGTTAAATGATTTCGCTAAAGCTTTTGCTAGCAGTTTCAGAATCCTTAGAAAGCGGTTCTATTCTAGCTGTATTAACCTTCCTGTTAGCGGCTGGATTTGCGATCGTACATATCCATGCTGGTAAACTCCGCTCTCTTCACACCATACCTCGCAGTCGTTGGCTTTCCGCCGCAGGTGGAGTATCGGTGGCTTACGTTTTCGTTCACATTTTCCCGGAATTGCAAAAAGGACAGACAGCGATCGAACAAGTAGATCGTCCGATCGTCAATTTTCTAGAACACCACGTATATCTTTTAGCCCTGTTCGGCTTCGCTGCTTTTTACGGATTAGAAAGAATTGCTAGAGTATCCCGTCAGCGGAATCGAGAAAAAAGAGAAAAAGATACCACAAGTACTGGCATCTTTTGGCTGCACATTAGCTCGTTTGCTATTTATAACGCTTTAATCGGTTATTTGCTCCTCCACCGAGAAGAAGAGGGATTTTTGAGCTTATTTTCATTTTTTATCGCAATGGCACTACATTTTGTCGTTAATGACTACGGTTTGCACGAACATCATAAAAATGCGTATAAGCAAATTGGTCGCTGGATATTGGCGGTAGCAATTTTTGTTGGCTGGGTAATTGGCTACGTAACGGAAATACATCAAGCTGCGCTGGCGATGCTGTTCGCTTTCTTGGCAGGAGGCATAATTCTGAACGTCCTTAAAGAAGAACTACCCGAAGAACGGGAAAGCCGCTTTTGGGCTTTTGCTGCTGGTACTGCTATTTATGCAGCTTTGCTACTAGCAGTTTAAAAAGTTGTTTGACGATCGCATAATGCAGCATTCGACCGCTCTTTCCCATCACACCATTCTAAAACCCGATTCCACGCCCACCAAGGGTCTGGATCTTTAGCCTCGCGCTGACAAGCTTGACTGCTAATATACCCCACATGACCGCCGTAAGCAGTAATTCGCAAATCAATATCAGGATTCGGAGCGCAAGCCGCTTGTAGATCGGGTACGATCGTCGGATCGAATAACGGATCGTCAGCGGCGTAGAGAATGAAAGTAGGTTTTTTCAGGTGTTCTAAAAAAGGTAGAGGACTGCTAGCTTCGTAATAAGCTTCTACAGAAGGAAAGCCTAAGCGATCGATTACCAATTCCCGATCGAATCCCCAAATGCTGTTTGCCCTTGCGATCGCGTCCGGATCGATTTCCTTTGGATGTGCAGCGTAAATTTTCCCAGCCAGTTTTTTGAGTTCTCGCGCGATCGCCTTCTCCAAATACCTGCCCCAAGGATGTTTCACCAAATAAGACAAAGAACGATTAGAATCCAAATTCGGACAAATCACCGCCGCCCCAGCAATATCTCTTGACTCTGACTCCTGCGCTGCCTTCACTCCCCAAAGAGCCAATTGTCCCCCCAGCGAAAAACCAGTCAGCCAAAAAGGAGCCGGACAACCCATACTTTTAGCTTGTTCCGCAATACAAACGAAATCCCCTCCCTCGTACAACCCATCAGAAGTCAAAGTGGGAGATAACTCTGCCGTTTTACCGTGCGCCCGCCAATCAAACAAAACTACTGCATAACCCCTGGCAAATGCTTTACGTCCCAGCAACCTGAGAAACCATTGATTATCCAGCGAACCTGTAATACCGTAAGTGCCGACGATCGTACCGCGAGCATTCTTCGGGATAGCAATCAAGCCAAAAATCGGTGTCCCGCCAACCCCTGTAAAAATTGCTTCTTGGTAGTCCGGCTCTTTCTCAGTAATAGTACTCTCCCAGTTCCGGCTTGCCCACAGGGAAGCGTAAAGAGTCATTAACAAACCGTTCCTGAGAGAATGTGGTGGGGTATAGGCAGTAGTTGCCATATTTAAAGGTTTGTAAACATTTTGAAACGATCTTAAAGATAGCAGCAAATCCTCGATCGTATCCCTCTCACCCTCTCTTCCCTAGCCCCTAGCAAGAGAGCCCCTAGTCCTGCGTTTCCCTCTCCGAATAGGGCTATATATTATAAGTTGCCACCCAGTAAAAGCTATAAAGTTTAGATAAAAATGACCTTGTTTTAGAAAGAATTTAGAATCCTTGCTTATAATCTGTACAGGAATCTTAGGATGCCGCAACAGGTTCTTAATAGAACCTTAAAAAAACACGTTATCAAAGCTATATAATGATGCCTCGGATACTCGTCATCGACGATGACCCCGCTATCTCAGAATTAGTTGCCGTCAACCTAGAAATGGCTGGATACGATGTCAGTCAGGCAGAAGACGGCATCAAAGGTCAAGCACTGGCCGTCCAAATACAGCCAGACCTGATTATGCTAGATTTGATGCTGCCAAAAGTTGATGGCTTTACAGTTTGTCAGCGCTTGCGTCGGGATGACCGTACAGCAGATATTCCAGTGCTAATGTTGACGGCTTTGGGTCAAACCCAAGACAAGGTAGAAGGCTTAAACGCCGGTGCCGATGATTACATGACCAAGCCGTTTGAAATCGAAGAGATGCTAGCACGGGTAAGAGCTTTACTGCGGCGGACCGATCGCATCCCCCAAGCTGCCAAACACGCCGAAATCCTGAATTTTGGCCCCCTTACTCTAGTTCCAGAGCGATTTGAAGCCATTTGGTTCGGTCAGACCATCAAACTCACTCATCTAGAATTCGAGTTACTCCACTGCTTACTTCAGCGTCACGGTCAGACCGTTTCTCCTAGCGAAATTCTCAAAGAAGTTTGGGGTTATGACCCCGATGATGATATCGAAACCATTCGGGTACACATCCGCCATTTGAGAACCAAACTGGAGCCAGACCCACGTCATCCTCGCTACATCAAAACCGTCTATGGTGCGGGTTATTGCTTAGAATTACCCAGCCGCGAACAAATCGCCAACGAGCAGGAAGTATCAAATGTAGAATAATGAAATTTCTGTGACAAACTTCCTTTTCCAACCCCAGCGCCCGAACTACTTTGACCAAAAAAATTTAGTTGAAGCAAGTCGAATCGTTGAACCAAGAATTCCCCGTTTAGCTAACGCGCTAGCGGGGAATTTTTAACTTAATTTCCACCATGCCAAACATACTCCCAAAATTAAAAAACTAATTACGCTAACTGGCTCGGGAACGGAAACAGTGTTGGCAGCCACTATTGTGCCGTATAAAGATGCCTTAGTAGTACTTCCTTCGGGTGAATTAAACTCGTTGAGAATCGTTTGACCCTCATCAGTAGAAAAACCAACCAACTCAAGGGTGTAATTAGTTCCTTGGTAATTAAATTTGCGATCGGAGACCCCAGCAGTAGCAAAACGCAGGATGTCTCCATCTAGAACCGGATCGCCTGTAGTATTAGGTCGATTTAGAATATCAAATAAAAAGTTGAAAGTTTCGTTATTGCTGAAAGGAAGAGTAAGAGACAGATTGAGATTGAGGGGAAAATCACCATCGAAGTTCGAGTAAACGTATGTAGAGCCGTTCCGGTACGATAACTCGCCTACTTTGAATAAGCTACCCGTACCAGTGATGAAATTTGCTCCATCGAACTGCACGTAGCTGGTCAAATTCCCCGGTGATGGAATACCCCAAGTTAAACGGTTATTCGTACTACCATCATGGCTGGTGATGGAAAAAATAGATGTAGGACTCGGAGTAAGGGGCGCTCCCCATTCACCAGCCGATTCTCCCGTGAAATCGATCGCTAGCGCTGGCGCTGATAAGCCCATCAACGCAACAAAGACCCAAGAAATTTTAGATAGCTGAATAACTCTGTCTAAATGAAATTTCATAATTGGGTTAATCAAAAGCCAACTTCTTCACCTTAGTAGAAACACTGAGAAGTGAATGGCTTACACTTAAGTGTTTATGAAATCTTCATTAAAAGTTTATTAAAATTTTATAAATTCTCTATAATATTACTGAATTACTAATTAGCCAAATTTATCACGGGACTCAGGCATGGGAGGACAGGCGTAGGGGGTTCACTTTGGCTGATAAATTAAGCATTTGACAAATAATCTGAGTTCAAAACCCGCCCCTACAACCCTTAATAGTTGGTTATTTTGCGTAAGTCCTGTATCCGTGACACTGGTTAGGGTCAATTCTAGGCTAGGTTTACGACTTTTGGCGTTAGGGTATCTCGCTGCCACTTCTGAACAACGGGTAAGACCATCTAAAGGTACTAAGTAGGATGGCAGGGATAAAGGTATATGGGCAGGGCGGGTAAGATAAGCGAGTAAAACGGTTGTATATCAAGCACTCTCACTAAACCCGCCCCTACAAATGTACCTTCGTTTTTTTCACACCTACCTACTTACTTTTACAGGTTATGTTAGATGAAGGAAGAATCTCCACTGTATAACGGCGGAGATTTATCAACTCTAACCAGCCCGGTTTTTTGAATTCTTCAATCTGTACTCCAACCAAGTCTTAAGTTAATGCGCTGCTAAGAAAAAAATATATTCCACATCAGTCTAAATATGCTTTTCTCAAATGTGTAGCGCAGCAGTTCAGTTACGACGACGAGTTGCAAAATAAATTCCTAACAACGATAAACCTAATAAAACTGTGGGTTCGGGAACGCTTTGTTGGGGTGGTTGCGACACAGCAATAGACCTGATTTTGCCATATAAAGATGCGTAAGCGATCGTACCTTCTGGAGAGTTAAACTCGCTCACAATGGTTTGACCGCCATCGGTAGAAAAACCAACCAGTTCCAAGGCGTAATCTACGCCATTATAATTAAATTGACTGCTGGATAAAAGTCCGCCCGAAAAACGCAACCTGTCTCCATCTACTACGGAATTGCCACTGATGTTAGGCGTGTTAAAGATATTGAACGAGTAGTCAAAAGTTTGGGTATTGTTGGCAGAATTTCCTAAAGATAAACTGATACTTAGAGGAAAGTCACCGTCGAAAGCATCCCAAGCCGAACCGTTACGGTAACTGAGATTGCCAACATTGAACAGGCTGCCAACTTCAGCGTTAAAGCCTACACCGTCATATTGAACGTAGTTGTTGAAGGGCGTACATTGCACGCCACACAAATCTGTTCTTCCCCAAGAAAGGCGGTTATTTATTCCTCCGTTCTGGTTGGAAATAACCGTGCTGCCAGAGGGATTTTCAGGCATACCCCATTGACCGGCGGACGTGCCTGAGAAGGTAACAGCTTGAGATTGACCAGCCAAACTAACCAATGAGGTCACAGTCACGGCTGCAACGGATAATTTCTTTACCAGAAAAGAGAGTTCCATCATGTCTTCCACAACCTAGTGAATTTCAGTAGCGATCGTTCTTAGGAAAAAACCCTACTCGCTCCTCAATAGTAGTTTTCATAGTTAGAAAAAAACGACCGTGATTATAAGTAAAAGCAAGCATAAACATCATCAACGTTGAAAAGCCCCTGTTCACCATAAAAATTGGTACAACAGGGGCTAATTTTACTAAATTTTAACCAAGGACGAGCGCAATCCTACGTATATCTATGGAGCTAGCGCATTACCGCGCAGCAAACTACCGATCGTCTTTGCCGTAATCTTCATTTGAATCAAAGGATTGGCTGGGACAACAGTCTTATACAGATAGCTATCAAAAGTTAGCTTCTGCACGTCTTTGTCAGCGCACATTTCCACGAAAGCTTCGCGGGTAGCATCCGTGCGATAGAATACGGTTTGCAGAATATCCAGCACCTTGTAGGTGAGGCCGTATTTCTTATCCCAGCGCTTCAGATAAAGCTTGAGGTCGGCTTCCGTAGGAATACGGATACCACCTTGGGAAGTTTCCACGATCGTTTCTGCACACATCCGAGCGGACTTGGCAGCAAAGTAAATTCCTTCCCCGGAAGACTTGGTAACCGTACCGGCGGCGTCTCCCACCAAAGCAACTCGACCGACTACCCGACGCGGACGGGGATGTTCTGGGATGGGGTGAGCTTCCACTTTGATAATCTCACCGCCTGCCAGTTTCTTAGCAGCGCGTTGGCGAATTCCAGCTTGCAAGTCCTTGATCATCGACTTGTTTACCTTCATGGTGCCGGTACCGACAGCTACGTGGTCGTATTTGGGGAATACCCAAGCGTAGAAGTCGGGGGATACGTCAGTACCGACGTACATTTCCGCCAAATCTTCGTAATAAGCCATTTTGTCTTCGGGAAGACGAATTCGCTCTTGGAATGCGATCGCGTAATTGTAATCCCCAGCATCAATTGCTTTAGCAATCCGAGAATTCGCCCCATCTGCCCCGATCACCAAATCGACCTTCAGGGTTTTCATTTCCCCTTCCGCGTTGCCATTTGAGTGATCCGCGTAGTGGAGAGTGTAAGGGTCGGTGTTGTTCGTGGGAATATCTAGTTTATAAACAGTGC
>CAZJJR010000023.1:35567-36887 GCA_964546365.1 uncultured bacterium
CTAACTTAGCAGCCCGATCGCGCATGAAGCCGTCTAAAACTTCGCGACGGCACATACCAATATATTCTTCTTGTTTTATTAGATTGATATCGACCTCTATATTCGAGGGTGAGATCATCTTCATTTTTCTCACCCGCCGATCGATAATTTCCGGTGGCAAGTCAAACTCGCTCACCATACACAGCGGGATAGCACCGCCACAAGGCTTAGCATTATCTAGCTTGCGCTCGAACAGGTAAGTTTCGATCCCTGCTTTTGCCAGTATTTCAGCGGCTGAGGAACCAGCTGGGCCTCCTCCCACAACAGCAACCCGTAATGTCAAAGGTTTTCTCCCAATCTCTTTAACCTACAAGGTCAGATGGTATCACGGACTTTTGCTTTGCCCCACCCCAGTTGTATTGAATGTGAATGAAATGCAACATTCCTTAATATTTTGTGAGGGGACAGGGGGATCGTGAAATGTAAAAAATAAGTTAATTTTTATCCTTCAGACTTCATACTCCATATTGAATCAGCGCAATTCTTACTCCAGGTGATTTCCTCCTATGTAAAAATTGGAAAGTAATAATCAACGAATCTAAAATAAATTTTTATCCCATTTATTTCTTCTTTTATGAGAGGTAATTGCTAAACAATTTCATTGATTGTCAAACTCAACAAGAAGTTCTTACTTAACTTTTTTCATGGCAACTAAGCCAAAAACCAGACGGCTCTAACCAGACTTTCGTCATTTTTTTGTAGCTTAGGTGGAGTAAAGCGAAACCCAACATATTCGTGCTAGCTTGTTGCCTCGAATCAACCCACAAATCAAGACATTTTTCGATTTAGCGAACGGATTGCCTAACTAAGCAGCCACACCCAGTTCTGCCCGAAAACCAAATTTTTTTAGCTATAGTAGCCTAATCTATGGTAAATATACAGTAAACCTATCGCTTAACCGGAGATTAACTTTCTACAAATACAATTAACCGATCTAAAGGGGAGCGGTCATTTCACGAAACGAGCGCCAGACAATAGTTTGACGAAACTAACCAATAAATATACTGTTTGCTGAGGTTGTAACTGTGGGTATCGTTGTTGAAAACGTAACTAAAAATTTTGGTAAATTCAAAGCCGCTGATAATGTCAGCCTGGAAGTCAAGAGCGGCACTCTAGTAGCTCTTTTAGGGCCATCCGGGTCGGGTAAGTCAACCCTACTGCGATTAATTGCCGGATTGGAAACCCCAGACAGTGGCAGAATCTGGATTACAGGGAAAGATGCCACCTACACCAGCGTCCAAGAGCGGCAAATCGGATTTGTCTTTCAGCACTATGCTTTGT
>CAZJJR010000023.1:36925-37959 GCA_964546365.1 uncultured bacterium
ATAACGATTTCCTAAGCTGTTTAATTGGATCAAGGCAAGAGTAGAAGAACTACTAGACCTGATCCAATTAAACAGCTTAGGAAATCGTTATCCCTCTCAACTTTCTGGAGGACAAAGACAAAGAGTTGCATTAGCCAGAGCATTAGCAGTTCAACCACAAGTATTACTGCTAGATGAACCTTTCGGTGCTTTGGATGCTAAAGTGCGAAAAGACTTGAGAGCTTGGCTGAGAAAGTTACACGATGAAGTACACGTGACAACAGTGTTCGTGACTCACGACCAAGAAGAAGCAATGGAAGTTGCCGATGAAATCGTGGTCACCAATAAAGGTCGCATCGAACAGGTAGGTACGCCAGCGCAAATTTACGACCACCCAGCGACCCCATTCGTGATGAGCTTTATCGGTCCGGTGAACGTTTTGTCTAGCACTTCTCGGCTTTTCTCAAATAATGGGATCGAGTCTACCCAGTCGGAAATTTTCTTACGTCCCCACGATATTTTAGTGGAACTACAACCAAATGGCAGTACTGCACCTGCCAGAGTCAGCCGTTTAATTAATATCGGCTGGGAAATTCAGGCTGAGTTAATCTTGGATGACGGTCAAGTACTGGTGGCACATTTGAGTAGAGATCGGTTCAAAGAGTTGAATTTAGAGCCACAACAAAGAGTTTACGTCAAACCAAAAGAAGCGAAGTCATTTCCGCTGTACTATTCAATTTAGCTCTGCTCGCAGCAGATCGTTTTGTCCGGAGTCGCAAATACGTATTGCGTACTCCATTGTTAGCCGTTATCGTTAGGTCTGAAGCAATTCCATTTAAAAACTAGCGGCTGCTAGCTTTCAGATGGAAATAAATCTAAAATCTAAAATCCTCGCATCTAAAATCGATCGACGGCTAACACTTGTTTGAAAAAATAATGAATCTAATGACTGGGTTTCCTTTTTTTACTAGAAAAATTCCTTCTTTTGCCAAGTATTTCGGTTTGTTCTGCCTTTGTTTTCTGTTAGCGGTTAGTTGCGGTCAACGTCCGAATGC
>CAZJJR010000024.1:0-3420 GCA_964546365.1 uncultured bacterium
AATTTCCGATTGTGACAGTTGCGGGTGCGGAATGTGGGTTTTAAGTCGATCAACGATACTCACGGCCATTTAGTGGGCGATCGAGTTCTTCAATTATTATCTGCCCGCCTGCGACACAATCTTCGGTTTCAAGATACGCCTTTTCGCTACGGAGGGGAAGAGTTCGTGATTATTCTCAGCAATACGAGCCTTCAAGAAGCTAGAGTAGTGGCCCTTCGCTTAAATCGTCTGATCGGTAATCAGTGTTTTACGATCGATAATAATCTGGCGTTAAGTATTACTGTCAGCATTGGTATTGGCTCCCTGCAAGCAAATGATGATGCTAATGGGATCAGTTTACTGAATCGGGCCGATCGAAACTTGCTCCGTGCAAAGTCTAATGGGCGTAATCAAGTTATTTGGGAAGAAGACCGACCATCGGAATAAGCAAACGAGATAAGCAAATTTTTCTCTGGCCCAAAATTAGGGACAAGCTGACAAATGAAATACTTTTATCTGGGCAGTCTACGGCAAGGCTATCGCCTACATTGGTCTTGATTTTTCAATCTGTTATTCTCACAGAGAATTCCGAAATCACTCTAACGGCAATAATGCAACCGGACTTGATATGATTTTACTTCTGTACGTCCGAAGCAATCGGAGAATGTTGAGCAACGATCCGATAGCATTCCGTAACGGGAAAGCGTTGTTCCATTGCGGCTACCAATGCTTCGTAACACATCCAGTTAGCTTGTAAGAGAGTGCGAGCTTGCAGAGTAAAACTACGTTCTTGTTGCTGGAAAGAGGTAAAGGAACCTTTTAGTTTCATCAAAACAGTGGCCAGTTTCTCTCGGTCTTCTGCGCCTCCTTCTGCGTTTCCATAAACTAAGGTTTCTGCTGCTATCCCAGCCATCCAAACTGTACCGTAGCGGTTTAGCAAATGAGCAGATAAAGTACCTTGCTCTAATTGGGATGCTAATTCTCGATCGTCAAAGGTAACCCCCCCTTGGCCGGGATGACCTTGCTTGTAAGCTTCCCAGGCACTTAGAGTGTAGCTGGTAATCGGTATTCCCAACAGGTGAGCAACCAGAAAGTGGCCTGCTTCATGCCTAACTATACGGGATCGGTGTTCGGGGGAAAAACCAGCTAGCCAATCCAAAAGTAGGTTACTTCCTTGTCCCTGCCAAGTAAAAGTATCTAAAGTTGCTAGTCCTAATATGCTAGCAGTGGCGATCGCTGGCACTACTGGTGATAAATTAAGCAATGGCCCCAGTAAAACGGAAAGGGTCATTCCAAAAACTAAAATGGCAATTAAATTTAGGGCTGTTTTACTCATCTGTGGGTAAACTAAAAACATCTCTTTTCGTTTATGTCAAGGTATTATACTTTTGGCAATTTTCACAAGTATAGTTTTTAGCCAATCCTTTGTTTTGGAGTAAAATTTTATCTTAAGCCATTGGAGTTTCTGAGAATCCTGCCCTTTTAATTGAGTAACAATACTAGTAGTGTTTGATACATTTTTTTACAGGACAGTTGTTTTTAGGTAGATGGGTTAGATTTAAACTAAAGGCTACTCATCTGGACTTGTCCAAACCTTGCGATGGCATAAGCGCAAACAACTTTTGGGGTGCAGCCGACTTATTTCTTAAATCATGGCACGGCCAACACTGAGAATGCGATCGAAGTTGGAGAAGACTGTTCGATAATCAAGCTCATCAGGCAAAAGCACCTAGCAAAAAGCACCGCTAAACTATAAGTAAAACTATATTACTATTTAGAACAGAGTGCTAAATAATTAGATAAACGGTAAAAGCTTTACCAATTTCTCAATAATCGAAAAAAATAAAAAATGCCCTTGTCAAACAAGATAGTGCTAAAAAATAAGTAACGTATAAGTATTAGTTGTCTTCATTACCCCATATCAATTGCTCAATTATGCCCGATCTACGCGCCCCTATTATTACTAGACTTCGCCAAGGGACAGGTGTCGGCTGGCTTAGGGTCGTTACCTTAGTCGTGCTAGACAGCCTTATGTCATGTTCAGCGTGGATTTTTGCTGATTCTTGGGGAAAACCGGTTGATGATTTCGAGCTTTTTTGGAAGTCTCCGGAACAGCCAGGATTTTTGCTACCTATTTTAGCAATCACCATCGGTATTTTAGCTGCTTCTGGACACTACGGCACTGATGATAAACGAAGGGATTACTTAAATATGATCAAATCCCTGACTTTAGCTCAGTTTATTTTAGTAATTATTGCCTTTCTTTACAAGCCGGGGCTGATCGTTTCTCGGTCAACTTTTTTGTTAGCTTGGCTCCTATTATTAATTTTAGTTTGTACAGAAAGACTATTGATTCAGTTAGCCATTGTAAACCTACGTCGTCAAGGTGCAATTCGTCAGAGAATTTTTTTGTTAGGCGATCCGCGAGATATTGAAGAAGCTCGTAAATTACTTGATAAAACAGCTAGATTTGATGTTCGCGGCCAATCAATTTTACCATCTGAGAGTAATCAAGAAACTTGGAATGAAATACTGGAAAGTGTACGCAAACTTAAAGTAAGCGAAGTTTTTGTTTGTTCTTGGGAAGCTGTTAGAGCGCCTATTTTTCTTTATTGGGAATTGATGAGTTCTGGGATCAGCCTTCGAGTTTTACCTATAGGTTTAAAGATCCCCAGTCAATGGTCAGAAATAAAGATGATTGATGGGTTAACTACAATTAGATTCCGCTCTCCTCCCATACTAGGTAGCGATTTTTGGACTAAACGTTTTGTTGATATTTTAGTGGCTCTATTAGTGTTGATTCTAGCAAGCCCTCTGTTTTTATTGATAGCATTATTAATAAAAATAAATTCTCCCGGCCCTATATTTTATAAGCAAAGTCGTATTGGTCTAAAAGGCAAGCAGTTCAAGGTTTGGAAGTTCCGTACAATGGTAATAAATGCAGAGCAATTGCAAAAAGAACTAGAAGCAAAAAATGAAATGAAAGGAGGTGTAATGTTCAAAATGAAAGACGATCCCAGGATTACCAGCGTAGGCAAATTTTTACGCCGTTATAGTCTTGATGAACTACCGCAAATCATTAATGTCTTAGTAGGTGAAATGAGTTTAGTAGGGCCTCGCCCATTTCCCTTACGAGATGTACAAAAAATGTCAGAACATCATTTTATTCGCCATGAAGTTTTACCAGGTATCACGGGTCTTTGGCAAGTTTCTGGTCGTTCTAACGTGGTTGATTTCGAGGATGTATTCCGACTGGACATAACATACATCCAAAATTGGTCTCTTCGCCTAGACTTTCAAATTTTGTTACAGACAGTTAGGGCTGTGTTGAGAAAAGAGGGCGCTTACTAAGGAAATCCTTGTTTTTCAGCTTATAGAGGAAACATAGTTCATCTAAGAATTAATTTTTTGTTTTTTTGTAGGCATGAACTTATTTGTTTT
>CAZJJR010000024.1:3443-36576 GCA_964546365.1 uncultured bacterium
GTAAAAATTCTTCTTAGTGCTGTCGCTAAAAAAAAGACTCCGTAAAAACCGTCTCATTCTTAAGATAGAAAAAGAAATATATACAATATGCTTTTTTTTAACTCTTACGGCTAAATTACGTAGAAATACTGATGCTTTCAGCCATTGATAAGCAGCGTTCAGGTTAGACAGGCCAATAATTCACAAAAATGCCGAAGATTTTTAAAGAGTAGGTAAAGGTAGCTCATAACTATAGACACCAAGGTACTATATCAGTTACTAATTGATTGTGATGTAAAAAAACCACCAGTTAACTGCCAACTGCACGGTTATGTAAAAAAAGAACCATTTGTTTGTATATATTTGCTAAGCAAAAGTGTTTCTAGGTCGCACCGGAAAAAGCCAAATACGACTTGTAGGTAATCTAGGCCACTCCCTTAGTCAAAATCATCTTTACCAAGTTATACCTGTCACTACCTTTTAGGATGGTTACCATGAACTTCAAAAAATACTTACTCACTACCGCCGCTGCCGCAACTGCTTTAGTT
The DNA here is from genome assembly GCA_964546365.1 of uncultured bacterium. Taxonomy (GTDB): domain Bacteria; phylum Cyanobacteriota; class Cyanobacteriia; order Cyanobacteriales; family Aerosakkonemataceae; genus DATNQN01. The sequence continues at coordinate 3,971 of CAZJJR010000024.1, forward strand.
GGTATGGTCTCTGTACCAGCCCAAGCTTTTAACCTTGGCAAAACTTTCACCCTTGATAAGGAAACCATTTTCGACTTTGAATTCAAGGAATCTCACGGTTATTTCCAGTCAAATGTTGGACTGATTGGCCCAGGTGGAGTAAAAACCAACATCTTTGGCGAAGTTATGAGGTCTGATAATAACTCCAATGCTAATGACTGGCAAGGAACTTGTGGTATAGCGGTCACGAATTGTACTAAGAGCGTAACATTAGCTGCGGGAACTTACTCTTTCTTCCTGGATAGAAAACTAAGTAATGGTTCTTACTCAAGCATCTCAGATTACGATGCCCACTTTTATAACGAAGCTGATGCTGCTTGGGTACTAAACGATAAAATTAATCCTGCTAATCCTAACAGCAATCAAAAGTGGCGGATTCCTACCTACAGCACCAACAGCAAATTAGCGCTAACACCTAGCTCTGCTTCTACTAATCCCTTGACTAACACTATCCTGATCGGCTTCGAGGATTTCGGTCTCCCAGGAACTGCTGACGATCATATAGACTACAATGACATGATGATTACAGCGAAAGCAAGAATAGCTTCAGTTCCTGAGCCAACTACATTGGCTGGTTTAGGATTAATAGCAGGTGCTTTGGCTGTTTCTCGCACTCGTCGCCGCAGCATTAGTTAGTTTAACTTGCCCGTTCAACCTGGCTTAGGATTGAATTAATATAGCAAATATAGAGCCGGAATTTCCTAAAAAGAGATTGTTCCGGCTCTGTATTAATTTTTAGGGCTAATCAGTTATGAAACGTTATAAAAATTCGTTAAAATTTTTAATTATTCTGTTACTGCTTCTGGGAATATTTTTTAGATTTTTCAATTTAGATAAAAAAATTTATTGGCCAGATGAAGCTGTTACTTCTTTAAGGATTTCGGGGTATACGAGAAAAGAGTTAGTTCAACAAGCTTTTAATGGCCATGAAATTAATATTGAATATTTGGCTAAGTTCAAGGGTATTAACCAAGATAAAACTGTAATAGATACCATTAAGAGTTTAGCGTTTGAAGAACCTCAACTGCCGCCACTTTATTTTGTAGTGTTAAGATTTTGGGTGCAATTTTTTGGTGATTCTGTTACAGCCATTAGAAGCTTGTCTGCGTTGATCGGCTTGTTTGTGTTTCCTTGTGTCTATTGGCTATGCCAAGAGTTATTTGAATCATCTTGGGTGGGATGGGTAGCGATCGCGCTCGTCGCTATTTCACCATTTCATATTTTATATGCCCAAGAAGCACGGCCATATAGTTTATGGATATTCACGATTTTATTATCCAGCGCAGCTTTGCTGCGAGCGATTCGACTTCAAACTAAGCTTAGTTGGAGTATTTACACACTCTCTTCTATGCTAGGGCTTTATTCATTCCTACTATGTGGTTTCGTTACAATCGCGCATGGAATCTATATATTGCTTGCCGAAAGCTTTAAATTATCTAAAACAGTCATTAGCTTCTTGGTAGCATCGCTAGTAGTATTTTTAACTTTTATCCCTTGGCTTTTAGCTATTATAAATAACTTTTCTAAAGCAGAAGGAGGTACTGATTGGGCATCTCATAAAGTTAGCTGGTTATCTTTAATTATGATGTGGTCTGGTAACGTTAGTCGTCTTTTTTTTGATATTGGTGTTGGATCTGATAATCAATTGAAGGACTTGCTTCCACTAATACCTCTTATTTTAGCGGTATTGATTATAGTAGTATACTCTATTTATTTTCTTATTCGCAACGCACCGAAACGGGCGTGGTTGTTTATTTTAAGTTTGATAGGAGTAACAGCGATAGGTTTAATCTTACCTGATTTAATTTTTGGTGGACGTCGATCGGGCGTTTCTCGTTATTTAATTCCCTGTTATTTAGGTATTCAGCTAGCTGTTGCGTACTTGCTAACTAATAAGGTTTTTGGTATCTATACAAGTTTGCAAAAACAGAGGTTTTGGCATTTTGTGGCAGTCGCTTTGTTTTCTACTGGAGTTATATCATGTTTGATTAGTTCACAAGCGCAAATTTGGTGGAACAAAGGGCCTAATATGACTCAGTACAATTTTCAAGCGGCTCATATTATTAATCAAACTACTCGCCCGCTTTTAATTAGTGATAGCGATCCGGCCTATATTTTATCCTTCAGCTATCTGCTTAAACCAAAAGTACTTATTCAAGCAGTAGTTGGAGCAAGAGTTTTACAAATATCTAAAGAATATAGGGATATTTTTATATACAATTCTTCAGATGAATTGAGATATTTTATTGAAAAAGAGTATAACTGGACGTTTCGGGAAACCCAAGAGTTAGGAAGTTTTAAGAATGAACTTTGGCAACTTAACAAAAATTGATACGTGCTAATTTTTTATAAATAAATTAATTCTTTTAAACAAAACAACATAAAAAGTTTATTCTTTTTGAAAACCTCTATAATTTTTTTTCCTATTATTTTTATAAATAGCATTTTTATGGGGGATAACCTCTTGTTCTTTATTGGAAATCTTATTTGATTTTTGAGGAAAGCTTTCTTGCTCGAATGGGACAACTGGTGTCATACTGATTACCACAAATAGTGTCCAATAAATACTGTATGGTACTATCATTACTGATTGAGTTTGATTCATCAGTGCAAAAAATGTTATGTATCCTATTGGCCACAAACTCTCTATAGTTGGGAGTGATTGTATTCTATTAACAGCTTGTGAAATAATATGTAAAAAGGCAAAAAGAAAAACCACAGAACCAATGATACCAAAACTTAGAACTATATCTAAAAACCCGTTGTGGGCATGGGAAGGTAACCAGAGGAAGGTACGCCAAATGCTACTATTTTCTTTCCCTTCCCAACCTCGCCAAAATCCATGCAAACCATAGCCTAACCAAGGGCGTTCTTGGATGTAACCAAATATTATTTCCCATAATGGTATTCGTCCAGTAAGAGTAGGATCTTTGTTTATTGAAGCTAATGCAGCGTTCCAGTTATCAGCAAGTAACTGAGCACCAATTCCAGATACCAGCATAAAGATGGTGTAAAGAGGTACAGCAATTACAGAGTTCCACCGAAAAATTCTATGGCAAGGCGATATAAGCACAAGAAATAAAAATCCAACCAGAGCAGTTTTTGAATTTGTTCCCAGAATTAGCTGAAATGTAATTGCAAAAATTCCCCACCACAGCCAGCGTTTTTTTCTGGTAGTCAAAGCTTTAATTAGTATAAATATTCCGCCTATAGTCATAATACGACCCAGGACATTTTTGTGTATGTAAATGCCTCGCCAAGTACCGTTAAGAGTACTTCCAGCGCGTTGCATAATTCCTAAATTTGGTTGTCCGAAAACATATATTATGCTAAAGACTGCTGCTAAAGCAAAAGCTAAGTTAAATAGCTCTGTTTGTTCTTTGTAATTATAGCGAGTACAAATATATGCAGCCATCAAAGTTGTTTCTATGAGTTTTATTGCCTCTTGTCGAGTGTCACTAGGGGCATCCGACCAGTATTGGGAAAGGAAAGCTAGCCCAATAAAAATGAGCAAAGGTTTTCCTTGTTTAACAACTATAAGAAATTTTTTCCATCGCAAAACGATCAGAAAGACAGAGATGAATAAAAGTAATTTAAATCCGTAAAAACTGACTCGGCTTACCCATTGATACCCAGCTTCTTTATAAAGAGGTAAAAAAGCTTCTGAAAGCATTAAAACCAAGAGAACTGCATAAATTTTTTCTGCGGCCAGGAATAGCCGCACTAAATTAATTATGAATTCAGGTAATTTTTTTGTTTCAGCCAAATTAATTCCCCTATTGATTTAAATTTAGATGTTATTTTATATGTTGGTAGTCTTCTACCATTTCTGTAAAAATAGCCAAGTAACGATTTGCTTGTAATGCTAGAGAAAATTCTTTCTCAGCTTTCTCACGGGCTCTATAGGATAATTTTTGTTGACGGTCTTCATTTTCTAGAACCCAGACAATACCTTGTGCTAATTCTTCTATTTTATATGGTTGGGCTAAGTAACCGTTGATTTGATGCTCGATCGCATCAGGTAATCCACCAGTATTAAAAGCTACACAAGGAGTGCCACAGGCGAGTGCTTCTAGAACAGTATTAGGCAAGTTATCTTGAATTGAAGGTGCAATCAAAACATCTGCTGCTGCATAAACTAATGCGAGTGCGATATCATCACCTAATCTCCCCAAATAATGCGTTCTAAAACCCAAGTCAGCTTGAGAGTTGGGTTGAGATGAACCAAAAACAATTAATTCTGCGTGTTCGCGCCAACCAGATTTACTTAAGCTTTGTAAAGCTGGTTCGAGCAAATGAAATCCTTTACGGCGATCGCTAGGTTTCATTGCCCCAAACAAGATTAACTGCTTATCTTGCGGTAAATTAAGCAATTCTCGTGCTATCCGTTTAACAGGTTTATAGCGTGTGGTATCTATACCGTTAGGAATGACTTCTATTCTGACATCTTTAAACAAAGAACTCGACCTAGCACGTTCAGCTAACCATCGACTAGGAGTAATAACTGTTAAATTAAGTTTGGCCCAGGTTTTTGCTTTACGTTGCCATACCCAACTGGATAAATCCCATTTGCTTTTGCTTTTAAGTTGAGGGCAATTTCCACAAGATTGAGTATAGCGATCGCAATCGCCACTGTAATGACATCCACCTGTAAATGGCCACATATCGTGGAGAGTCCAAGCTACAGGTTTATTAAACTTACCAATAGTTTCAATTTGTAGGTAACCTCCACAAATCCAATGCAAGTTAATTATATCCGGATTAAGTTTATTAACTTTATTATTTATAGTATCCGGTAACCATTCAGACCAAAAAGTAGTATTTTCTCGTTGTTTGTACAAATTGACAGGCAACGCATCTAAACTTTCTCTAAAGTTACTTAATTTTTGCCTTAATAGAGTTTTCGCGCCGATGACAAATCGATCGTCACTAACTTTATTTTGCACCAGCATTTGAGCAGGTACGCCAATCCCATGTAAACTTTGATGTAATCGATATGCTGCACGACAAGCTCCACCTTGAATATCATTTTTACAAATTAGTAAAGGTTTCATTTTTTAATTTCCTAAATTATTTATAATTTTTAATTTTTTTGTATTTCATTATCAAATATCCCTATAAATTACAAGTGATTTACATCTAAAACATATTAGACAATTTTTCTAATTCAAAAATTTAAAGTTTCTATTTTTTTAAAAAATGCAATGTCTATTATCATTTTTCTGATTTTTGGAAAATTTTTCTGATTTTTTCTCGAACGCTTTCTGGCATAATAATTCTAGCAGTGAACCCAGCAAATTTTCGGGGCGATATTGCTCGCATCAATAAAGCATCAAATAAAATCTTTTGTGCAAAAAGCTTTTCTTGTTCATTTGCAATTAATACGGAAGCGACTTCTGTTACTAAAAAACCTTTGATTGCTCTAGGTGATATAGAAGATTTATATTGCATAATCCAGTTTAAAGATCTGCGATAATCGCGCATTTTTGTTAGGCGATTGCTGCGGATGTCGTTGTGCCAAATGCTTAAAGGCCGATCGATCATAATATATTTGGCTCCCGCTGCTTCCAGTCTTAAGAAGACATCCAAATCTTCGTGAGGAGATAGCCCAGGACGAAATGGCGTAGCCAAAGCCATTTGACGAGACAACATTACAGTACTTGTTTGAATTAATGCTTTATATATAAACAAATAATCAGCCAAAGTTTCAGTTTCTTTTTTACCTCTATTTGGTTGTATTATTACTTCATTACCATTGCCTTTATCGTTTTTAATTTGAGTAAAAACCACGGTTTTTTCCGGAGCTGAAGCATTTTTAATTGCTGCTACCTGTAATTCTATTTTATTTGGTAACCAAACATCATCTGAATCTAAAAAGGCTACATAATCTCCGCTAGCAGCTTCAACGCCTGTATTGCGCGCTTTATCTGAGCCACCATTTTTTTCATGAACTACGTATTTAATTCTCGGTTCGTCGATTGCTTTTATTACTTCTGCTGTATTATCACTCGAAGCATCATCAACTACAATAATTTCTAAGTTTTTGTAAGTTTGTTTACTCACACTTTCTATAGCTCTACCAATTAGATTGGCACGATTATACGTTGGTATAACAACACTAATTAGAGGATTTTCTTTTACGTATTGTTTCGACATAACTTACCTATTAAATAAGACGTAATTTACGATTACAAAACATAGATTTAACTAATTACTTGAAACCATAGCATTTAAATCAATCAGTTTTAGATGGTAATAAACTTACGTTTAAAAACTTTATTATTTCTACTCTACTAGTTTTTGATAAATCTCAACTAACTCATTGTTAAGCATATTAATATCGTAGTATTTTTCTATATGAGCGCGACCAGCGCGACCCATATTAGGCCACATTTCTGGGTGAGATATGAGATAGCCTAACTTCTCGGCTAGAGCATCTACATCTCTTTCTGGTACAAGGAAACCGGAAACTCCATCTTCAATTAATTCTGGTATACCACTATGTAGAGTACCGATCACTGGCAATCCCATAGACATTGCTTCTTTTAATACATTAGGTATACCTTCTGTTGCACCGTTCTCAGCTGTAACGCTAGGAGCAAATAAAATATCCGCTCGATCGAGAATTTCTACCACTTCGTTTCGCTGTTTCCAGCCAAGAAGCTTGACAGTATTACTCAAATCGAGTTTTTTAATCAATTGCTGAAAATCTTCCATTAAATGGCCATCACCGATAATAACGTACTCAATTTGCGGGTAATTTTCTGTAAGTTTTTTCACCGCTCGGATACCGTATTCTATTCCTTTGCTTTCTGTTAAACGACCCACTGTTACCAAGCGTACCCGGTTATTATCGGAATTGCCTTGGCGGAGTTTAAAAACAAAATTATCAAAATCAATACCAGACCGGGAAACAACAATCTTTCTTTCATCGCAGCCTAACTCGATCATCTGTTTTTTCAGACTTTCGCATACTGGAAGAAAAAGGTCTCCTTGCTCCCACAGCGGATCGAATATATGCTTGTTAAATTTATTAATATAGGAGATAAAATCGCTGCCTCGAAATGAGGTAACTAGCTTTCCTTGAAGCACGCCAATATTGCGATAGAGCATCCCTTGTAAACCAATAAATCCTAACTGACAATGGATGATATCGTATGGCTGTTTGCCTACAAATCGGCTGGCTGTATAGAATAGCTTTAAAGATCTGGCTTGTCGGCCATATTTGAAAATGTTGAGACAACGGAGCCAAATAGTTGGATTGGTCGAGGCATTAGCTAAGATAAATTTAATTGCTTTAAATACTCGTTCAAATGGATTTTTAGGCATTTGAAAATAGTAGGTGCGATCGAGAAGTTGATATTTTTCTATCTCCGGATGCACTTTAGCTATATTACCAACCTTATTAGAATAGATATCTACTTCGTGTCCTCGTTCGATTAAACCTACAATTTGTTGCAAGATAAACGTTTCTGACAAAGATGGAAATTGGTCTACCAAGACCGCAATTCTCATATTATTTCTCCTTCCGGATCTACGTAAGATTCCTATTAAAAAAGATATTATAAGTTTGGCATTTCTGTACTAGGGAGGTAGTTAAATAACTTCATTTTATCACCGCATATGCTCTCGATTCTGGCCATATTATCTTTACCAAAAAATGTTGACAGTTTTTTGTTTTTATTCCCCCCTGCCGGCTGATACTGAATATTTACTTTATCTGAAATATCTTTGACTGGTTTGAGACCTAATTTACGAGCTAGTTGTTCTATTTCGTAAATTTTATTTTTGACAAATTCTTCATATTTTACTAATACTATATTGTCTTGGTTTTTTAAGTATATTTCAGCCGTATAATTCCAGCGATAAGCTAACATTTCAATATAATTTTCTCCGTTAAGTCCCAACCATCGGCCATCAAAAACGGACGGCCAAGAACGAATTAGACGGTTGTAATGTTCTGGCTCCATTTCGCTGAGATTTCCAGGAATATTAAAAAGGTCTAGCTGGCTTCTAATATTATCTCTGGGGTCTCGAATTACAAAAGCAAATTTAGCTTGAGGAAAATAAGTAACTAATTCGTCATAAAAAAGAGTAATATTAGGTTCTTTAACAATATCTTTAGAAAATTCTAATTTGTTCAATTTAATAAATTCGGCAAATGATATTTCTCCTTTTTTTACTGCTTCATAAATGTTGCGTTCGTTTGACTTCATCATATCGATGAAAAATGACAAGCCTGTCATTTCGCCCAAAAGGGCAGCGATGGCAGAGGTTCCTGATTTTTGGTTGCCCAAAACTATAATTGGTTTGGGATTAACTTTGGCGAACAGAGTTTCCCACTCTATTTGCAGCTTTTTAAATTGCTTGTTGCCGCTGTTTTTCAAACGCTTAATTGGTTTAGGAATTAATTGTTTAAGTTTATTGACTTGCATTGCCGATTTCCTTGGGTTTAGAGCGCAACATTTTGATTATTTGTAGCATTTCGCGCAAGGTCTGCCAGCCGTTCGGTAGGATAGACCATACAAAAATATAAAACAGAGTGTAGATTATAAAATCGATCGCTAATCCAATTGCTGGATTTTGTGTAAATACAACCAGTAAATTGATTCCATAGAGGGCTACACCTGCCATTGCCGATGCTAAGGCAGGTTTCCACAGTACAGCATCCAAATCGCTTACTTTTAAAAAAGAATCTTTGTAGCAGTAATGGATTGCCGGATAACGAATCAGCACCCTACTAATACTGTAAGCTGTTGCGACACCGATCGCACCCCAACGAACGCCGATCGCAAAAGATATCAAATCTATAACTGCCACAAAAAAGCCCCAACGCAACTGGCGATCGGCTTTACGCAAAGAAGTATAAACCCATCCGGCTGCTGCGTTAAAAGTTGCTACGAAAGTAGCGGGAGCTAATAGTCGAAAAATATCAATTGCTTCTATCCACTGCTCGCCAAGTAGCGTCAGAATCACCTTGTCAGCCGAAACGAACAATAACACAACTAGTGGCATTCCTAAAATCACTAGCATGAGAATGCCTTTCTGATAATAGCTGCGGTATCGTTCCGGATCGTTTTGCAGACGACTCAGCGTAGGTAGAGCGACATTGCCGATCGGCACGGTAATTTGTTGGAATGGCAGCAGCAGCAGTTGATAAGCTTTGGCATAAAGACCCAATTCGTTAGGCCCCCAATACCATCCAATCAACAAATTGTCCATATTGCGACTGAAGTAATTGAGGATACTAAACCCTGTAATATGACCGCCGAACGCCAGCATATCACCCACACCACTATTTCTAGCTGGTAGGCCGGGACGCCAACCTGATAACATCCACACGCCTATAGAATTACATATCGTCATGCTCAATCGCACGAACACCAATGCCCAGTAGTCGGATCGATCGGGCAGAATTAAAGCGGAAACGATGCCAACGATAACACTAATTAACATCGATGTGAGATCGATGGTACTTAAGGCTTTAAACCGCATTTGCCTTCGCAATAAGGCTTGATGTTGGACAGCCAAACTTCCGAATATGAATCCCAGTGACAAAACCATCGCGATCGCACTTAAGCGGGGTTCGTTGTAGAACCAAGCAATTATCGGAGCGATCGCAACTGTCAACAACATCACCCCAAAACCGATAGCCACGTTGATCCAGAACAGAGTGCTAACTTGCTTGCTATCGATCTCAGCCTTTTGGATCGTTGCCGTAGACAAGCCGAGATCCTTGAACAGATCGATAAATCCGGTGATTATGACTACCATACCCAGCAAACCATAGTCTTCTGGACTCAATAAACGAGCCATGACTGCGGTGGAGCCAAAATTTAGAATAATTTTGCCGATTTGAGATAGCATTGTCACCGCCCCACCGCGAATCGAGCGGCCTTTCAGGTCGGCTTTCAGGTGGTCGGTGCGAAAGAACCGTTCGGGATCGCGATCGGGATGGATGCTGTTCTTGGGATCGGACAATTTAATACCCCTGCAAGAACTTTGCGGACAACTTAATTATCAATTGTTTCAGTTTCAAAGCCGTCAGTAAAAAAACGGAGATATTTGCACCCATAAAACATTATGTCTATTTCAGTCAATAATGAAAACTGCTTCTTCAATCGCGAACAGAGTTAGACTCGCTTAAGTGCGAGTTTGATGTTGAGATGGTCGTTCAGGTGCTTTGTCTAATGTACGGGCGATCGCTTGCCATGCTAACTTGCGGTTTAGCTGAGCATCAAGTGGTAGGGGTCGCACGGGAGCACCGTCTGCTCTAGGTTTATTTTTGGTCAGCCATGTACTGCGATCGCTCAGTCCCCAAGTTAACACGCCGATCGTGGCTGGATTCTCTAAAGCAACTGAGAGATAATCTTCATAGGCGCTGGCAACAATGCGATCGCGAGCCGCAACATCCTTAGGTAATTTTTCGTCTGTCACATCGATTTCCGTAATCATAATTTTTAAGCCCATACTTGCCACATCGTCTAGAAACGCTTTCACCGTTGCCGGGTTAAAATCGCTCATTTCATTCCCGCGCCTCAATAAATGAGCTTGAACACCCAGAATATGCACTGGAGTACCTTTCGACTTCAAACGTTCTAGTAATTTCAGTACGGCATTTCGCCTCGCTGTTTCAGCTGGGGTATCGTATTCCAACCCATAATCGTTATATACCAATAACGCCTGAGGGTCTGCTTGGGCAGCGGCGCGAAAAGCTATTTCAATATAATCTGGCCCTAAAAACTTCAGCCAAGGGGAATTTCGCAAACCATCAGGATTTTTATCCTCAATATTGATTGCCTCGTTTACAACATCCCACGAGTGAATCTTACCAGCGTAATGCCCAGCGACCTTCTCGATATGCTCAACCAACATTTTTTCAGCATTTTGGCTGGTAACTTTACTCTCAAACCATTTCGGAAAAGATTTGTACCAAACTAAAGGAGTACCCCGAAAAAGCAGATCGTGCTTTTTGGCAAAATTGGCCATCCAGTCACCGGGAGCGAAGTTGAAACTATTTGGTTGAGCGCGAATTACGTTCCACTTAAGTTCGTTTTCTGGCACGAGCATAGCGCACTCTTTAACAAAGCTAGCCGCCAGATCGGAGTCGGTGGATAAAGTTTTGTATCTAGCAGCCGCACCATAGATTAAACTTTTCCTAGTAGCGCGTTCCCTTAAAGAACCTTCCCCACTCATTGTCAAAGTTGTCCTAGATGTTCCATCTTCGGATCTGTCCGCTACCGCCAAAGCACCTGCACCGGCCAAAACTCCCAATCCCAGTAAAAAAGCTCGCCGTCCGAACGGCACTCGGTTTTTGGGCATCAAAGCTATCTCCTACTTAGAACTACTTTCTTAGCAGACGCTTATCCCTGCGTAAAAAAGGGGGAATACCCGCTCTTCTTGCTTATAATTCCCAAAATTACAGAACATTTATCTTTACGCTCGAATATTATCTCCATAGCTATAATAGTCTGAGCCTTTTTTGCCTATATTTTTGGGAAAAAACCATGAATAAATTTTTAAGAAAATTTTATGACAATCAACGTCCTGATTCCTTAGCCTCAACTTTAAGGAAAAAACGGTTTGCTTTATTCAAATCTCTGCTTACATCAACGCCAACACCATTAAAAATACTCGATGTAGGCGGAACGCAAAAGTTTTGGATGCAATCTGGTTTCTTATCGGAATTTGACAATATAGAAATTACCATTATGAATATCAAACACATCCCAGTAACCGTGCCGAAACTAAAAAGTATTGTTGGTGATGCCACGAATATGAAACAGTTTCAAGACCGAGAGTTTGATATTGTTTTTTCAAATTCCGTCATCGAACACGTAGGAGATTATAACGCCCAAATGCGGATGGCTGAAGAAATTAAAAGAATAGGAAAAAGATATTTCTTGCAAACACCCAATCTCTACTTTCCCATCGAACCGCATTTTGTTTTTCCTTTCTTTCAGTTTCTTCCCTTATCCTTAAAGATGTGGTTAATCACGCATTTTAAGCTGGGATGGCGCGGCCCAGTTAAAGACAAACAAAAAGCTTTAGAGACAGTTACAGAAATCAGATTACTCAGCAAACAAGAAGTTATTAACCTATTTCCTAATGCCACCATTTTTGAAGAAAAATTTTTAGGTTTAACTAAGTCTTTTATAGCTTACGAAGGATGGACGTCCACTTAATTACCTGCTTAGCGCTAAGTTTCGATCGCGTTTGGCAAAATTCTGCGATAAACTTCCAATAACTTGGGAGCTTGGTGACGCCACTCCAGCATTTCCTGCATCCGGTGTTGACCTTCGGTCCCCATTTGCTGTCTGCGATCGGGATCTGCTAAAAGTTCTAGAAGCTTTTCAGCAAAATCAATTTCATCATTAGGTTTCGCGTAAACGGAAGCGTCTGCTGCCGATCGCCTTCCCTCTTTAAGGTCAAACTGAACGACGGGTTTTCCCATCGCCATGTACTCCAATATTTTGTTCATCGTACAACAATCATTGTAACGAGTTCTGGGTGACGGTTCTACACAGATATCGGCACTAGAGAGTCGTTCTAAAAGTTCGTCCCCAGTTTTAAATCCCGTAAATTCTACAAAATCAGTCAAACCGAGTTTTTCGGTCAAAGCTTTCATCTTTTCTAATGCTGGGCCGTTACCGATAATCATAAATTGAATATCTTGGCGGTTCTTTTCGCGCACGATGTACAGCACGGATCTTAAAAGATAATCGATTCCTTCCGGTTCGCCAATTACTCCGACATAACCTACCAAATATTTGCGATCGTTACGGTAAATTGGATTTGGAGTCATCGGATGAAAACGAGAAAGATCGGGACCGCTACGAACTACGTAAACTTTGTCGGATCTCTTTTTACCGCGAGAAAGAGCTACTTCTCGATGGGATTCGTTGGTAGCAATTACTAAATCGGCAGTCATAAAAGTCAAACGTTCAGCCCAGTACAATCCATAATAAAAAATATCTCGCCGATTGTATTTAGCTTCGTACATTTCTGGGTTTAAATCGTGGTGATCGAAAATCACTCGCACGCCTCGACGCAATTTAAACCATCCCGCTATTAAAAATAGTAAATCGGGAGGATTGCAAATGTGAATTACATCAAAACCGCGTTCTCGCCATACTTTTTGAGCTAAGCGAAAACTACCTTTAATTGCCCAACCGTACTCGCGAAGATATCCCATTACCGAGCTTACCTCTGTCGGCAGAGAATACCGATAAATATGAACTTCGTCGATTACTTCGTAGTCTTTATTAAAAACTTCGCTAGTTGGACAAATTACCGAAACCTGATATCCGGCTTTCTGAAGAGTTGTAGCTTCTAACCATACTCGCCTATCAAAAGGTACAGGTAAATTTTCTACAATAATCAGTACTTTACCGATATAATTCATATAACTTCTCCCAATCGATACAAAATTAAATAAATATAGACAATAGTTTCATTAACTTAGCATTCTGGAAAGTATTTTTATATTTTATTGAGAATACTACTTATTTGTATTCTGAGTTTTTCCCACCCCTTTACGTACCTAATTTTCACGGAAACTCCTATTACTTTCATCCTTTGGTTCCACCCCATAAGTCTTTTGTCAAAAAGCACTAGCGGTACAATCCTGAATGGAATTAATAAATCTATCAAAGCACCCAGAATAAATTTAACTGGTGAATAAATATTTTTCTTTTTTAATTCGTAATGTCCTTGAATTACACGAGTAACTTTTCTCGAAAGTTCTTCAAAAGAACGCCTTGCCGGATGAGCAACCAAAGTATCTTCAGCATAAAAGAGTTGGTAACCAGATGAATGTACTCGCCATCCCCACTCGTAATCACCACCAGATTTAAGGTTCTGATTGAAACCACCTACCCTTTCAAGAATACTTTTAAAGGTAAAAAGATTTGCAGTAACTGCAAATTTATATTCTTCAACATATTTTTTTTGGGGAAAAGCGTATAATCGATCGTAAAGTTCCACTGCTGTAGGATGATGAGGGTCTTGAACAAAAATTTCTATTTTCCCTCCAACTAAGCCACAATTGTTTACTTGAAGTAAGTTTTTTACACCTTTTTCAATCCAATCCAATGCTGGAATACAATCCGAATCTGTAAAAGCGATGATTTCTCCTTTCGTTAGAGAAATACCTTTGTTTCTGGCTGCGTAAGAACCAGGGTAGCTTTCAAAAGTGGCTTGTGCTTGGCTAAATTGTCTAACAATTGGTTCTATACTTTCTTTTGAACCATTATCAACGACTATTACTTCGTATAAGTTTTTGGGATAAGTTTGTTCTTCTAAAGCTTTCAAACACACTTTTAATAAATCCGGCTCGTTAAAAACCGGGATTATTACAGAAACTAGGGGTATTTTTTCATCCATAGTATTAAGGCATTTTTTTATTGGTAATTATTTTTAAGGTTTTATTATAATTTATTCGAGAATAACATTTGCAAATTTTTGAGCAGTATTTCGTTCTGCAAAAGATTTCATCTGAGAAGAATCTCCAAACTCCTTAGGCGATTCTTGCAAAAACTGCATCAATCCTTTAGTAATTTCATTCGGTATAGTTGTATCGACTGCCATACCAAGTTGATAATGCTTAATCATCTGTCCCATTAAACCGTAATTTGAACTTAATACGGGTTTTTGGGCAGCGGCAGCACGCACCAAGATTGCACTCATACCTATGTGGCGTTGATAAGGAGCAAGAATAACATCTGCAATCTGAAAATATGGTTGAATTTCTTGGTCTGGTACGAATTTATCGTACTTAACTATTTGGATGGGCAAAGATTCGGAAATTTCTTTTATACGTTTTTGTATTAGCGGATCTGAACTTACCGGCCCCACCAATAAAAGGCAAAACTTTTCACATAGTTCTGATGACAAAAGAGCGATCGCATCTAATAATTGATATATCCCTTTCCGCTTTCTGAGCGCACCAAACATCAGAAAAACTGTCCGATTTGGCTCAATTCCTAAGCTTTCCTTAATTTTTTTGACATGAGCATCTGGATAATTGTATATCTCTACCGGATCTGCAAGATGAATTGCTTTTACAATTCCGTTGAATTGCTCCAAATGTTCTACTACGAAGGGATCGAGACAATATAGCGTTTGCAGGTGAGAATGTCTGAGAATTCGGGATAGAAAAATTTTATCTCTAATCTGCCAAAACTTTTCTCGCCATGAAGGTTTGAAGTTTCCAAAACTGCTGTAATGAAATACTGGTCTAAAGTAGATACCTGATAAAGAGCAGGGTGGTTTTGCTCCTAAAAATAGAGGAAACTGGAGGCTATCAAAATACAGGATCGTGCAGTGAGTTGATTTTAAGAAGCTAGCGTATTTGCAAAGCAGTTTCCACTCTTGAAAAGCACGCATAGCCCGGTCGAAAGCAGAACTTTTAAAATGGACTTTTGCATCTTCTTCGGCAGAAATTGCTACAAAGTTGACTTTATTTTGACCGCACTCCGAAGCTATTTTTACTATGTCGGCGTGCATTTGTAAGAACTTGGGAGAGACAACAACATCTAGGTATCCTGGCAAATCTCGATCGCACCAGTATTTAATTAAATGTTGTATGTATCCTGGGTGATGACCTGTCACTTCTAAGTCAAATAATAGCAGCCTGCGATCGCTATTTATTAGGCTGCTAGTATTAGCATCTAGTTTGGTTTCTCGATTAAATGTTGGCATATCTTGTCTGTTCGGCTGCAACTATCTCTTCTAAAGTTTGAGTCAGGCTGCGAGTAATTTGCCATTCTGGAAAGTGAGTTTTTAGCTTTCGCAAATCTGAAATGTAGCAAATATGATCTCCTATCCGGTTTTCGTCTACATAAGTCCAGTTAATTCTCTTACCTGTCATGCTCTCAATGATGTCAAAAGCTTCTAGAATAGAAACGCTGTTTTCGCGACCGCCTCCCAGGTTATACACTTCTCCTGGTTTGGGATTATGACGAAATGCTTCAAATGCTTGAATGACATCAAAGCTGTGGATATTATCTCGTACTTGTTTGCCCTTGTAACCAAAAACTTTGTAAGTACCCCCCGTAACAGCTACTTTTACTAAATAGGAGAGGAAGCCGTGTAATTCCACTCCAGAATGAGATGGTCCGGTTAAGCAACCACCTCGGAAAATACCGACGTTCATATTAAAATAACGACCGTACTCCTGAGCCACTACATCTGCTGCTGTTTTGGAAGCACCGAAAAGAGAGTGCAAGCAACGATCGATCCGACATTCTTCGGAAATCCCGTGAAAATCTTCCGGTCTAGCATAGTCGTAACGTTTTTCTTTCTCGATTAGGGGTACTTCGTTAGGAGCATCGCCATAAACCTTATTGGTACTTATATGAATAAAAATAGCCTCTTTACAAAATTGTCGGGTAGCTTCTAGTAGATTTACCGTACCTAGTGCATTTACCTCAAAGTCTAACAGAGGTATTTGACAAGCTTTATCGTGAGATGGTTGAGCTGCACAGTGTATAATTAAATCGAATTTATGCGCCTCGAACAGGTCAAAAATGGATTGCCGATCGCGAATGTCTATACTGTAAGGTTGAAAATTTTTAGTAATTTCCTTTAAACGGCTCAAGTTCCACGTAGTATCTCCCGGAGGGCCAAAAAATTCAGCCCGCATATTGTTATCTACACCTACAACTTCATGACCGTGTTTGTCATAATACTCTACTGCTTCAGAGCCAATTAATCCATTCGATCCAGTTACCAATATTTTCATGTTTTACTCCTAAAGTATTGATTTATTCGATTCTTAATTTTTATTTGTTTATTTGCCGCTTGATGCAGGTTTGGGATTTACTAATTTCATCTTCCTATTTCCTTTATTTTAACGATTCTAAGTCATTGTTCATACATTTTAAAGCTTCATCTACTTTATTAGCCTGAGCGAGCCATTTTTGATGACGTTCTGCTTTCAGTTCCATTATTTCTTGAATTAATTCCTCTTTCCTCAAAAGAGCTTCCTGGCAACCCTCAGCAATTGATTCCGGACTATAGGGATTGACGTACACTGCACCCTTGTAAAAAAGCTGTTTTAAAAGTTTAGTCTCAGAAAGAACTAATGGTTTACCTGTTCCTACCGCTTCATTGGCCGTGCAAACTTGAACTCCATCCAATAAAGTTAGACCTAAAACAGCATCTGTTGTACAGAGTAACATATCAAACTCTGTTTTTGGCAAAAACCCAGTTAGCTTAACGTTAGGCGACACGTTCTGCAAATTATGAATGCCTTTGGCACGGTTTCTGTTACCAGTAATAACAAATGTTATTTCCGGTAGCAAGCAAGCCGCAGCCAACACTGCTTCGATAGGTTCATCAGCGTTAAAAGAACAAGGAAACAAAATCCAAGGATGGTCAAATACAGAGCGTTCTGGCATTATTTCACACTCTAATATTGCAGGCATATCCTCCAAAACATACAAGCATTTATTATTTATACCTAGTGCTTTTGCCTGTTCCTTGACCCAATCATTATGTACGAGTACCAACTCGCAACGATTAAGAAGATTTTTTATTCCAGGAAAGTTTATCCAGGGTTCCCGAAGCATAACGTTGTGACAGTCAGCAACGATAAATACTTGTCGGTTGAATAATAATTTGTAAAAAAAAGCTACATATAATAAAAGTGGAGGAGCGAGTTGTAACCACAGTACTTCAGGCTGGTTACGCAATAAAATTATTAAAGTTATGCAACCTTTAAGAATATACTCTAAAGGTCTTAAGTAACGTTTATTGAAGGCAAGCGGTAAAAACTTAAGTTCATAACTAAAGTGAGTCTGCATGGATAAAGGACGCCTGTGAAAACCAATCCATGCTACAAATAATTGATTCATTATTGTCCTATTTGTATAAACTAAGGAATAACCTCCTAAAAATAGCTTATCTAATATTATTAGTCTAAGATCCTACAGTTATTTATATCGCCAATGAATAAAATTTTAACAGAACTTTATATCGTAAAAATAGTACCTTTTATTTGAACCAGACAGGAGGATAGATATATTTAGCTTAATATGGAAAGCAGTCAAAATCAAGGATAACATAGTCTTCTTTGAATGGTGAGCGTGGTTTTTGCCCCATTTTCCCATCTAAATAGAAGCAACCAAATTAACCATTTGGCCGTCTGCATACAGAGAACCTCACAGTACCGGACAACCTCTTAGTTTCTAAGGTAAGTTTAAATAAAGAACAAAAATATAAAAAAAATTGGCCGTATGTTGTATATGGGTACTTTTAGAAAAGTCTACCGAACAGTTGTAGCTGTAATGGTATCTACTTTAATGGTTACCGCTGGGCCATACTCTATCCAGGCACGGGAACGTGGGGTGCAAAGGGTCATTCCATCATCGCCAGCTACCAAGCAAGTGCGATCGGCAGAAGCTTACAGGCTAGGAGGTGGCGATCGCATCCGGATCGATAATCCCAAACTACCCGAATACAATGGCGAGTATGTAATTCCAACAGGTGGTTCCTTATCTTTACCCCTAGTTGGCAACGTATCTCTTCAGGGGTTGACACTCGAAGAAGCCACTCAAGCTATTACAGCCGCATACAACCGCATCCTAAAACGCCCCCGAATTGGTGTCAGGTTAGTAGAACCTCGTCCTTTAAACATAGTTGTTTCAGGCGAAGTCAATCGCCCTGGTTCCTATACAGTGCCAATTTTAGATACGAGAACACCTGGAATTAGATATCCAACCGTCACCCAACTAATTCAACAGGCAGAAGGCGTAACCCAAAGCGCAGATCTCAGTCGAGTACAAGTACGCCGACAGCAAAGGTCGGGTTCTCAGCAAATCATCAACCTTAATATTCAAGAATTTTTACGCATCGGCAATCCCAACCAAGATATTACAGTCCGGGATGGAGACACCATTTTTGTTCCTACTTCCACGAATGTCACCCTGGCACAATCAAACTATGTAGCAAACACCAGCCTAGCAACAGACGCAACAAAACCCCGCACCGTTCAAGTGTTAGGAGAAATTGCCAATCCAGGCTCCTATGTTATAACTGGCGGAAATATTGTACCTGATAGAAACGTTGGCGGACGACCAACACTAACGCGAGCCATTCAGCTAGCTGGTGGAATTACATCAGCATCCGATCTTCAGCGGATTCAAGTACGTCGCTCTACAAAAGCAGGTTCAGAACAAATTTTTAACGTAAACCTTTGGCAATTCTTGCGAGCAGGTGATACCAATCAAGACTTAATTTTACAAGACGGCGATACTATTTTTATTCCTACTTTAAATAATATCACCTTGACACAAGCAAACCAGCTAGCAACACTCAGTATAGCAACAGATATAACTAAACCTCGCACGGTAGCTGTGGTAGGAGAAGTCACAAGTCCAGGCCCTTATGTTGTTGTGGGAGGTGAAACAAAAACAGAGGGCAGAACAATAGGTGGATTACCAACTTTAACTAGGGCAATTGAATTGGCTGGCGGAATTACGCAAGGGGCTGATATTCGGAATATCCAAGTACGACGCATTACTAAAACAGGAATACAGCAAAATTTTACGATAAATCTATGGCAGTTCTTGCAAGAAGGCGATACCAATCAAGACCTGATCGTACAAGAGGGAGACACTATTTTTATTCCCACTCTTTCCAGCTTGAACCCAACAGAAGCGCGTCAGTTATCATCTGTTAGTTTTGGGGCAAATCCAACGAACCCTCGCACTGTTGCCGTCGCCGGTGAAGTTAATCGTCCAGGGCCTTATGTACTGATTGGAGGGGAAACAAAAACAGAAGGCAGAACTATTGGTGGTTTACCCACAGTAACGAAAGCTATTCAATTAGCTGGGGGAATTACCCAAGGCGCTGACATTCGCAATATTCAATTACGAAGACCTACTAGAGGAGGGGTAGAACAAATCATAAACATCAACCTCTGGCAATTCTTGCAAGCTGGCGATTTGAGTCAAGATTTAATTGTAGAAGATGGAGATACTATTTTTATTCCTACTGCGACTGATATCGATACGGCAGAAGTATCTCAATTAGCTAGCTCTAGCCTTTCTCCTAATAGTATTCAAGTAAGCGTAGTAGGAGAGGTTGGAAGACCTGGCAGAATAGAAGTCCGTCCTGATACTACTTTGAATCAAGCTTTGCTCACTGCTGGTGGATTTAACCGGAGTCGAGCCAAGAGAAGTGCTGTCGAATTAATTCGGCTCAACTCTAATGGTACGATTTCTCGTCGAACAGTGCCTATTGATTTTAATCAAGGAATTAACGAGCAAACCAATCCATTACTAAGGAATAATGACATTATTGTAGTAGGTCGATCTGGTTTAGCTAGAGTTGGCGATACCTTAGAAAATGTAGTAGGTAGTGGAGGTATTTTTTCAGTATTTAGAATTTTTGAAATCCTGGGAATCTGGTAACGATATCCAAATAAATTAATCCAAATAAATTAATCCAAATAAATTATGCCAATCTTTACTGATTAATAGTTCCAATATTAAAGGAACAAGTGCTACAAATAGTAGGGGTGTAAGCAGCAGATCAAAAATTGTAATATCACTTCAATTAAGAATTGTAACTTTTACTATTCACAACAGGGGGTAGGGGAAAAATTAGTGACACGGTTAAAGTGAATTGGGATCGGAAATCAGAAAAATGTCTTGTAGCAAAAATTTAGTTAAATGTTAACGTCGATACATAAAAAATAAAGGTGCAAATTATGGATACAAACCAAGATTATCAATCTTTTTCTATCAAGAAAAACAGCAAACCACTACAGTCTTTGCCTCAAGGTTATACCACTCAGCCAGAAATGAGTGATGAAGAAAAAGTAGTCAAGGAGCTTAGTAAGCTTGTTGCAGCGGCACGCCGAAGAGTAATCGTCATCATTACTGTCTCGCTATTAGCAAATTTTGGATTTATATTTTTGATTTCAAGACGCCCACCAACTTATGAAGGTAAATTTCAGCTTTTAGTTGAACCTGTAACAATTGCAGAAAATAAATTGTTATCTTTACTCAGTAAAACATTAGGTGAAACAAATGCAAGAACTGACTCTGGATTGGATTATGAATCTCAAATAAGAGTTTTGCAAAGTCCTAAAATAATGAATCCAATTGTTGAAAATATCCGTCAAAAATATCCAGACATAAATTATGATATTCTGAAGGAAAAAGTTAAAATAGAACGTTTAATGAAAGAAGATGAGGGTACTAGGATTTTAGAAGTAACTTACAAAGATAAAAAAGCTGATAAGGTTGAATTTGTATTAGATCAAATAGCCCAAGGGTATTTAAAATATAGCTTAGAAGAGAGACAGACTAATATACGTCGTGGGATTAATTTTATAGAAGAACAAATTTCTACCTTACAACGGCAAGTTGATACAATTCAAGGAAAACTACAACAATTACGAAAACAATATAATATTATAGATCCAACATCTGAGAGCAAAGTACTTACCGAGCAAGGAATTGGCATAGAAAACAGCCGAGTGGAAATTCAACAAAAGTTGGCTCAGAAAAAATTTCTTTATGCCACCCTTAAAAACTTATTTGATTCGGGAAATATTGCTGCTGTTCTCGGCCAAGATAATGATTCTTATACAGTTTTGTTAAGGCAAATTCATGAGATAACAAATAAAATAACGCAAGCCTCAACCGAATTTCGTGAAGATAGCGACATCATGCAAGAATTACGGGAGCAACAGCAAATTTTACGTCTTCGTGCTATTAATGAAGCTCAAAGCGTTTTAGAAAAGGTCAAAGGTGAAGTACAAGGACTAGAAGCTAGTGCTCAAGTGATTGCTCAATCTCAAAAAGTATTAAATCAAAGAATGAGCCAATTTCCATTGGCTGTACGCCAGTATACTGATTTACAACGGGAATTAGAAGTTGCTACCACTTCCCTCAATCAATTAATAGTTAAACGAGATGGATTACAAATAGATGTTGCTCAGCAAGAAATGCTGTGGCAACTAATTACTCCTCCTCAACTACCCCGTAACGCAAATAACAAACCTATAGCTGCTAAAACTACCAGAAAAACTTACATCTTATTGGCGATTATGGGGTTGGTGATAGGTATTGCTGCTGCTGTTATGGTAGAACTTATTAATAATGTCTTCCACACTCCTGAGGAAATTGAAGAGGAAAGCAAATTCCCATTACTAGCCGTGATTCCTTTTGCTCACGAGGTCAAGAGATTAGCCAAAAAATATCATGCAATACCAATACGTGCTGCAGCAGTTGTGGCAAATTTCACTCAACAAGCAAGTCGCTATCTTTTAATTAGAAATGGAAACAGCCATCAGCGGTATATAGACTCTCCTGTTATCGAAGCATTCCGTTCTCTTTACACTAACATCCGTTTGCAAAGTCCTGATAAACCCATCCAATCTTTAGCAATAGGATCTGCTACACCTGGTGATGGAAAATCAACTGTAGCAGTATATTTGGCACAAACGGCTGCGGCGATCGGCCAACGGGTATTATTAGTAGATGCTGACCTTCGCCGTCCTAAAATTCATACCAAGTTGGGATTACCTAATGTAAGAGGACTAAGCGAGATTATTTCTACAGATATCGGTTTAAATGAAGTAATTCAGAAATCACCTTCAGAGGAAAATCTGTTTGTTCTCACTGCTGGTTCAATTCCACCAGATCCGGTTAAGCTTCTTTCTGCTGAAAAAATGCGGCATTTAATGGAGCAATTCCAAGCATTTTTTGACTTAGTTATCTATGATACACCACCATTAGTAGGGTTGGCAGATGCTCATTTAGTTGCTGCTTACACTGATGGATTAGTCATGGTTGTAGGTTTGGAAAAAACAGACCGTTTTATGGTTATTAAATCACTGGATAGATTGAGTATTTCTGGTGTTGATGTTTTAGGTATCGTAGCAAATGGTGTTAAAGGATATAAGGCTAAAGTTTATAAGGCTTATCAAAGAGTTTAATTTTTTGATTGTGTCTATTCATTAGACCTCTTCAAAAAACATTGTAGAGACGTTTTATGAAACGTCTCTACAAGAATTCTAGGCGACGCACCTTTAATTTTTGGAGAGGTCTATTTTATGTCATTTAAAATCACTTTTTTTTGCTGAAAGTCTTGCCTAGCAAGTATTATCGATTTCCTCTGAAAATAGTAAATAAAGAACCCTACAGTAGTTTCTAACTCCGTGAAGTACAGTTTTTCTTTGAACTAAAGATGAACAAATATCAACACAGATTAATTGGCTAGAGAGCAATGTACTACACAGAGTTTGAAACTGCTATACCACTTGGAATAATCAGAAATTTTTCAACCTAAAATCTAATACCAATTTAGGGCATCCACTCTAAGGCAATCCCGACACGAGTATCTTTATCTTGCCGCGCATTTTGCCTTTGCAGATCGGTAGATACTCGGAAATTTTGAGTTAGTGCATATCCAGCCGAAAGCGTTGTTAAGCCGACTTCTTCATTAGTACCGGGAGATACCCAACTCTGGGTTAAAGAAATATCTGCCGCGCCACCACGAGATAAAACTAATAGTAATTTAACGCCGACATGAAGACCATCTGCGGTATATTCATCTGTTTCTAAATGGCGATAACCTACGACTGGCGCTACGTTAAGATAACCGCCTAAGGGGAGTACGTAATAACGCAAATCTCCACCATAATTCATTCTTTTTCCATCAAAGGTGGTTTGAAAATCTCCACTTACCGTTAACCCTGTTCTGCCTAAAAATACATCCTCTACTCCTACCATTGCTCCGTTTCCATTATCAGTAGAAGGAAATTGAGTGTAACCTAACCGGACTCGCGTTTTAAAGCTTGGGTCTTTTCTGATTTCTTCTAAAACGTTCGGTACTTTTTCGATCCAACGTTGCAAAACTGGACTGTTTTCAATAATTTCCGGACTTAAATCTAAATCACTAGCATCGGAACTGGGGGTAGTTTCCGGACTGGGAGTGGTTTCTGGTTCGCTTTGACTCCAGACAGGGTTAGCTAGCAGAAAGAAACAGATACCCATCTGAAAAACTACATTTGATAAGTTTACTCTCATTTCCGTGCTTCCTTTGTGTCTGGAGTTTATCTAGCAAAATTAATCATTATTATGATTGATTAATCATTATTTTTCCAAGAATACATTTTTTATGGCAGTTGCTAAGGGCGGGTTTTGTTGAAAGAGTGTCTGTTTGGCACCAAGGCTTTCTGCTAAACCCACCCCTACAAGATAGGTAGCAAATAAACTATTAAAAAAAAAGGCTCTGCGATTAGCAGAACCGAACTTATCAAGGAGCAACTAATGCAAAACTAGCGGACTGTTCCTGCCAAAGGAGTTACATCAATTGGCTTCATTAAATACAGCCGTAACAATTGCCAAGCATTAGAAACGTAGTAAGGCAATTTTTTGAAGAATTGCAGGAATTTGGGTGTTTTGGAATTAGCTATTTCGGTCAATTTTTCGTTATTCTTGACGCAAATGTCTAGACGTTCATAAAACTCTGGCTTGTTCACATCAAGAATTACTGGGAATACCCGTCCGGCATTTTCGTTGGTTTTTTCAATCACGTGGATATCATAATCCCGTGCATTCAAACCAAGTGAGGCGTAGAAATCAGCGCGTTGGATATCGTTGAGATACATGGTAGCAAACACTGACAGCAGGAAGAAGCGACACCACAGTTTTGCTTTCCAATCATTTAAAATCTGGGGTTGGGCTTTCATCACGGCGTCGAAGAAATCGCCGTGGCGGTTTTCATCCTGACACCAGTTTTCAAAGAAGCGGAAGATGGGATAAATCCGATCTTCTGGATGGGCTTCCAAATGGCGATAAATTGTGATATAGCGCCAGTAACCTATCTTTTCAGAAAGGTAGGTGGCGTAGAAAATAAATTTGGGTTTAAAGAAGGTATATTTGTGGGTTTTGGTCAAAAATCCCAAGTCTAGGGATAAATGGAAATCTGATAATGCTTTGTTCAGGAAGCCGGCGTGACGAGCTTCATCACGGGACATCAGGTTGAAGCATTCTGCTAGTAGGGGGTTTTTGTCCTTGAGGCGGCGTCCTAATTCTTTGTAAAGCAGGAAGCCGGAAAATTCTGCGGTGCAGGAACGTTCCAGGAATTCCACGAACAGCCGGCGAGTTTCCCCGTCAATGTGATCCCAGGATTTTTCAAATTCCGCATCCCGAACAAAGTGGTTGCGGTTGTAGTCGGTACGGAATTCTTCCAGAATGGCTCTCAGTTCGTCTTCGTTGACTGAGATATCCATCTTCGCCATTTCGTCAAAGTCGGTGGTGTAGAACCGAGGGGTGAGGATGGTTTCTTTGGCTGGAACTTTAACTCCGGGTCTTAACTCTTCAAAGCTGGGCTTTGTAAGGGAATCTACCATAGGTTCTTTTGCTCTCTTGTGATGAATCTGTGCTGCACTGAAGGCGCTTGATTTGAGGGGGTTAGGGATTGGGGAGCGGGAGTTGGGGATATGTAAAATTTTATAATTCCCAGCTTTTATTTTTTCCCATTCCTGGTTCCCCATTCCCCAAACAGTTTTATTGGGATGGGTTTTAGTTTACCAAGGGAAAGGGGGTGAAAAGTAAGGGTTTTGATAAAGTATTGCAACGAAGTGTCAAGTTTTGTAACATTTGGCTGGGCCGATCGACTTGGCTAGGGGCCAATCCGGTGAAAATTCTGTTGGAATAATACAGGCGAGGGGAGTGTCAAATAAAGATTAATTTCAAGTTCCAGGGAATAGATAGAACAATTAAAAGGAGAATATCTATGATTGGAACTGGACAATGTTAATTCGATCGCACTCCTCTCCATGAATGATGTTGGCACTAGCTATCTACTTTGGTTCGCCTGCTTATTTCAGCTGCACGGGCTGCATCGCCTGTATAACGGCAAAATAGGTACGGGATTGCTTTGGCTGTGTACTTTTGGTTTATTTTGGATCGGACAGACTATAGATTTAGTTCTGATTCCCGATATGGTGGAAGAGTTTAACACCAAACAAAGAGCCAAACTAGGCTATTCTCCCACGGGGATACCACTTAACCAACCTGCGGTGACTAGAAAAGTCGAACCGCTTACCCAAGATGGATTGAAGGTTAAATTAGTGAAAGCAGCCGCTGCTAGAGGGGGTAAAATCACCGTTACCCAAGCGGTTATGGATACTGGAATCGGTTTTACTCAGGTAGAAGCAGCTTTAAAAGAATTGGTGAAATCCGGCTATGTTAATATCGATAACCACCCGGTTACTGGGGCGGTGACTTACGATTTTATAGAGTTGTAAAAAGTGTGGTTAATTTGGATAAAGACTACAAAAGGGATGAGAAAATTTAAGGCGATCGGTTAGAGATTGTTATTCATCCCTAGCTTTGCTTTTTACCCTTAATTTCTAACCAACCATTTTTGCGCGTTTAATCGCTGAACGACTCCAAACACGAGTAAGTCTAACGTGATTTTCCGTTCGTCGATCAGGAAAGGTTCGAGGGTACTTGGTTTGCCACCATTTTCAGCAAAGGAAAACGCCCTCTGCCCTTGAATTTCTTCATCCATGAAATAAACTCGAAACTGACGCCAACCTCGATTCCAGCCACCAATAATTTGCCAACATTCTGGCATTTGGGCATAACCGATAATGGGGATTTTCTGCTTTTCAAAAGCTAGCTGTAAATCCTGAACGCCTTGTTTGGCAAGGGCTTCTTTTAAAGCTGGTAAGTAATGTTGTTGAACGAACTCGGCAAAAGGTTTATCTTCAACGGCTGGAGCCTTTTCTTTTTTACCAGCTGCTTTGGCTGGAGCTTCTTCACCGGCGGCTTTGGCAGCAGGTTTTTTGGCGGCAGGTTTTTTCTCTGTTTCTCCTCCAGTGGCATTCGGGTTAGCTTCCGAACTGACGGCTGTGGGATCGGGCGCGTTTGCAGAGGGAATATCTGTCGCTTGAGGGGAGTCAGTGCTGGGAGCGTGTTCTTCCGAGACGCTGGGAGCTTGTTTGTCAACAGTGCTAGGAGCTACTTCTCCCGCTTCATTGTGATTGGTTTCTTCTGCCATTGCATCGATTGGATGTTGGTTTTGGATTTAACTGCCCCCAAGGAGCATGGGATCTATCAGAAAAATTTTAGATTGGCGATTTTGGATGTTTCCTCTTACCAGGGATTGGCAGGCATTTGAAATAATCCAAAATCTAAAATCTAAAATCGGTTTACCTTGGCATTATGATACCGCGATCGCACTCTTATCAACCGCCAGCAACCGCCGGAACGATGCTCACTTCGTCTCCATCTTGCAGGGATGTTTCAGTGCCATCCAAAAAGCGGATATCTTCGCTATTGACGTAGAAGTTTAAAAATCGGCGCGGTTGTCCTTGTTCGTCACAAAGACGCGCTTTGATACCGGGACAGTTCTGCTCTAAGGAGTCGAGCAATTCGGCGATGCTGTTTGCTTTACACTCCAAAGTAGCTTGGTCGTTAGTGAATTTTTGTAGGGCGGTGGGAACTAGAACTTTGACGGACATGATTTCGTTGGGAATTGAAAATTGGGGATTGGTAATTAAAAATTGGGCATGGGGAATGGGGCATTAGTTTTTTACCTACTACCCATTAGCCCTGCCCATTACTTATTAAACAAGAACTTGTTGCCATTCCAAGCGATCGAGTGTTTGAGCCCGTTCTAAGGCACGCTCGAAACTATCTAATTTTGGCTCAATGGTGAGGGGTTCGCCGATGTAGCCTTGGACGGCTTCTTGAGTCTTCAGTCCGTTGCCAGTGATGTAAACAACGGTGGTTTCTTCGGGGTCAATTTTACCAGCTTCTACCAGTTTCTTCAGTACGGCAACGGTGGTGCCGCCAGCAGTTTCGGTGAAGATGCCTTCTGTTTCGGCTAGTAATTTGATGCCTTCGACGATTTCGGCATCGTTGACGGATTCGATGTTACCGCCTGTTTTCCGGGCTACTTCTAAGGCGTAGACACCATCGGCGGGGTTACCAATTGCGATCGATTTAGCGATCGTACTTGGTTTAACTGGCTTCACGAAGTCGCGATTTTCCCGGAAAGCTTGAGCGATAGGGGAACATCCTTCTGCTTGAGCGCCGCTGAAGCGAACATCTTTGTCGGCTACTAAGCCAACTTTGATAAATTCTTGAAAACCTTTGTAAATTTTTGTGAAGAGGGAACCGGATGCGAGGGGCGCAACTATATGGTCGGGCAATTCCCAGCCTAGTTGTTCTGCTACTTCGTAGCCCAG
The DNA here is from genome assembly GCA_964546365.1 of uncultured bacterium. Taxonomy (GTDB): domain Bacteria; phylum Cyanobacteriota; class Cyanobacteriia; order Cyanobacteriales; family Aerosakkonemataceae; genus DATNQN01. The sequence continues at coordinate 32,235 of CAZJJR010000024.1, forward strand.
AGTTTTGGAACCTTCGGAATAGTAGGGACGCAGGTTTATGTTGACAAAACCCCAACCATGTGTATTAGCCACTTCGCAGCAGAGACGGTTCACTTGGTCGTAGTTGCCTTGTACCGCCATCACGGTGGGGCCATAGATTAATGTACCCAGGACTTTGCCAGCTTCTAAGTCGGCTGGTATAAAAACGCAACAATCGAGTCCGGCATGAGCAGCGATCGCAGCAGTAGAATTAGCTAAGTTCCCCGTGCTGGCACAAGATACCGTGCTGAAACCCAGTTCTCTGGCTCTAGAGAGGGCAACCGATACTACCCGATCCTTGAAGCTCAGGGTAGGCATATTGACAGCATCGTTTTTGATGTAGAGCTTTTTGAGTCCCAGACGACGGGCTAAACGGTTGGCGCGTACCAGTGGAGTCATGCCAGTTCCCACATCAATTACGTTGTCGGTAGCGACTGGCAAAAATGGGCGATAACGCCAAATAGAATTTGGCCCAGCTTGAATAGTTTCGCGAGTGACGATGCGGCGAAGGTGGTCGTAGTCGTAAGCCACTTCTAGAGGGCCAAAACAAAACTCGCAAACGTGGGTCGCTTTCGGTTCGTATTCCGCGCCGCACTCTTTGCACTTCAGGGACTTAAAGGTAGCCGCTGTTAGCTGGTTTTGGGTTTCGATCGCCTGGGTCATGATCTCTGCTCTCTGGTCTTGCTCGATGTCTGTCAACTGTTCGGAATGCTAACACGACCTGCTCAATGAGTCAAACATATCCGACAATTTTAGTCGGGATTAATTTTGGCGGGGCTAGGGACTAGGGGCTAAAGAAGAGAACATAATATTTATTCCCTTTCCCCCTGCCCCCTGCTTCTCTAGCCGCCGCTGACGGGGGGTATTAGCACCACTTCATCGCCATCTTGTAGTAAGGTATCTGGTTCGACGAATTGTAAATTGACGCCAAAGCGGGTGATATCGCGCCATTGGGCGAGTTGTGGATGTTGTGCGATCGCGCGATCGCGCACTGCCACGACAGGAGTATTAGGAGGAAACTGCCAGGAAAGTTCCGAAACTTGATAAGCCTCTTGGTAAGCAGCGAATAATTTAACAGTGACGGTGATGGAAGTATCGGACATAGGAACAAATCGAAAAATATTTTTAAGCTTTTTTGCCTTTAGGCAGATTGGGTCAAACTCAGGGTAACCTCAGTCATAGGGGAGGAGTAAGGTTTTGCTTAATAAATAATTAACTAATAAAAATTTAAGGATTGCTGGCTGATGAGCGCAAGCATTACAAAACGTAATAATGTTAATGTTATTGGTACTGGCAAACAGACCATTATTTTTGCTCACGGCTTTGGGGCAGATCAAAATATTTGGCAGCATCAAATATCAGTATTTACTCGCAATTATCAAGTTGTACTTTTCGATCACGTAGGGGCGGGTAAATCAGATTTATCGGCTTACAGTCCCCGCCGTTACAGCAGCCTCTACAGCTATGCGGAAGATATTTTAGATATTTGCAACGAATTAAAGCTAAAACAGTGCATTTTAGTAGGCCATTCTATTAGTGGAATGTCTAGCCTGCTAGCAGCATTAATAGAGCCTGATTGTTTTAGCAAGTTAATATTTCTGAACGCATCGCCTCGATATCTGAACGATATCGATTATGTAGGCGGTTTCGAGCAGTCGGATTTAGATGCGCTCTACGCCGCTATGTCAACTAATTACTATGCTTGGGCAACTGGTTTTGCACCGTTGATGATGGGTAATCCGGATCGACCGGAACTAGCGATCGAATTTGCCAAAACCCTCAGTTCGGTTCGTCCCGACATCGCCCAAGCAGTAGCTAGAATGGTTTTTCAAACCGATCACCGAACTGACTTACTTAAAGTAAAAGTACCGGTGGGGATCTTACAATCAAGTCAGGACGTAGCCGTACCTCAAGAAGTAGGTCGGTACATGGGAGAGAAAATCCCGCAGAATCAGTTAATTATCTTGGCAACAAGCGGACACTTACCTCACGTAAGTGCACCTGACCTGGTAAATAATGCGATCGCTCAATGTATAGCTGCACTAAATTAACTAGTTTAAATAGGCAATCACCACTACATCACCCCGAACGACTCCCGACATTTGAACCAATTTTATTAGGATTAACACTTTTATTTGTGGTCGGAGGAGTGTTAGAAAATTGTTCATCTATTTGGTTACTGGCATCTATAATATTTTCTTTTTGTACGCTTGTCAATGTACCGCTAGGAAGAATTGTACCACTACTTGGGCTGTTAGCATTCCTAATCGGAATTTGGGATAGCGATCCTCTGACTTTGCAGCATTCATTTGAACTAGCGGCAATCCCTATTATTAGTAAATTCGTGCGTCAATTCCTCCAAAACATCGAATGGCAGTTAGCCTCTCAAATCGTGCTAACCAGCATTTCTCAAACCGAAACTAACAAGAACGAAATCACCGTTAATAATCTAATTTTTAAAGCTCTGACATTATTGAAATATTTTACTGGAGCAGATGCGGTAATTGCTTTACGTCAACTAGATGGAGTAACCGCAGAAGTTTTATTGAGTTTACCTGAAAAAACTTTACCAAGTCATTTAACTAATCCAAGCATTTTCTCGGAAGCCATTTCTAAAAATAGTTGTTTGTACTATGAAGATTATCCGGCTAGTCTGGATGCTTCTCATGTATTGGTGGCGCAAGGAATTAAATCTTTAGGTATTTTACCATTACAAGATTTTCAAAATTTCCAAGGAGCGATATTATTAATTTGGCATCATCCAAAAAGAATTTCATCATATCTTAAAAATTTTATTGAATCCTTACTAGGCGAACTGCTTACCCTACTTAATTTCAGCGACACTACTTTACATTTCGATCGACTGCAAGCAAGATTTAGTGCCATGTTAGAAACTATTCATCAAGGAGTAGTTTTCGTTGATGAAAGTGGCGAACAAGGTTGGCTAAATCAAGCTGGGGCGGCTCACTTAGGCTTAACCTCCGGTGCAGTTGAACCGTTTGCGATCGCTCAAGCAATGGCAAACCTACGTTTAAGTGCCGATAACCAAGCAGAAATTGCCGCTAAAGCCGCTCAGTTTTTTGCCAAACCAGAAGCAGAAATCCGTCATTGGCATTGGGTTTTCCAACAACCGAAACCCAAAGTATTAAGTATTTCCAGTACTCCTACTAAAGTAAGGAACGTAACTGGAAGACTTTGGATTTTAGATGATATTACAGAACAATATTTTAATCAATTAGAATTAATTAAAGCTGCCAAAGAATTATCTCAAGCTAATTTAGAAATGGAAAAGGCTAAAGCAGCCGCAGAAGCAGCCACTCAAATCAAGAGCCAATTTCTCGCTAACATGAGTCACGAAATTCGTACTCCTATGAATGCTATTATCGGTATGACAGGTTTGCTCCTCCATACAGACTTATCTTACCAACAACAAGAGTTTGTCAAAATAATCCAATCGAGTAGCGATAATCTATTAACCCTAATTAATGATATTCTCGATCTATCAAAAATTGAATCTGGTAACCTTGAATTAGAGAAGCATCATTTCAATTTAATCAATTGCCTAGAAGAATCCTTAGATTTAGTTTCTTTTAAAGCAGCCGAAAAAGAAATTGAGTTAGCTTACATAGTTGAGCCTGGAACTCCTAAAATTATTGAAGGCGATGTGACTCGACTGCGCCAAACTTTAGTAAACTTACTCAGCAATGCCGTAAAATTCACCAAAACAGGCGAAGTAATACTTTCAGTTAAATCATCTATAATTAACGAAGAAAAAACCAATAATAACCAACGAAAAACTTACCAAATTCAATTTGCGGTTAAAGATACCGGTATAGGTATTCCTGCCGATCGAATCGAACGCTTATTTCAGCCTTTTAGCCAAATGGATGCCTCAACCACTCGTCAATATGGTGGAACTGGCTTGGGATTGACAATTGGTAAACAATTAAGCGAAATGATGGGTGGTGAAATGTGGGTTGAGAGCAAAGTGGGATATGGTTCCACTTTTTACTTCAATATCATTGCCCAATCAGATCCCAATTTATCATTAATTGAATCAGAAAATTTCCAGCCTCAGTTAGATGGAAAAAAACTGTTAATTGTTGATGATAATCTTACCAATCGTCAGCTTTTAACATGGCAAGCAGAATCTTGGAAAATGGTGGCTCGTACAGCCAAGTCAGGATCGGAAGCGCTCGATTTACTGCGGCACGAAGAAAAGTTTGATATTGCAATTCTAGATATGCAGATGCCAGAGATGGATGGCTTAACTTTAGCAGCCGCAATTGGCCAACTTTCCAAATACGAGAAATTGCCTTGAGTT
>CAZJJR010000025.1:0-16996 GCA_964546365.1 uncultured bacterium
GCTGCCTTTTGTCCCTGCTGCTGTTGAATCAAATCCGATGCCAGCATATAACGGGCGCGGGCGCTCTCTCGACCACTTCCTCCGTTAGCGATCGCTTCTAGCTCGGCGGCTCGTCGATCCGGTGGCAACCCTGCCAGTGAGAAAACACTCTTGTTGCTCTGATATCCCGTCGTTTGACGGCTATTTTTGTGGAACAGACACGCAACGGTTCTTTGCGCTAATCCGCGACCATACTTTGCTTCCACAAGTGGTATGGCCATCAGCAGTCCACACAGTCCGAAAACGACGCCAAGAGCAATTTGTTGTTGCCTGCGTTGTTTGTACTTAACCGAACCGTAACTGGAACGGTTGAAACTAAGACTCGACGTTTTTCTCATAAAGCCTCGCGGCGACGGAAATCCATCTGTTTTTTTTGGGTATGGGAGGCAGCGCAAGCAAACGCGATACAAATATATGGCTTGCTTACTAGCTGCGCGATGAAACAGAGGACACCACACGGATGAATCAATCAGATACACACCTGTGAAGTCCATGCTGTGCGACGGGGACTAGGCTCGATAAACCACCCTAGATGCAGGGCCAGGTTTTTACCTTTGAACTTTACAAGTTTAGCAATACAAAAGGGCTTTAATTGACATTTTTACTTGAAAAAAGCCTGATTGGAAAGAGGAAAACCCTATAATTAATGAGGTATTTGGCTCTTAAAAGCATTGAGGATCAAAATTTTTTATTGTTCTACCTACTGTTTCTTATTCAGCGATCCCGCGATCCCCAAGTTTTTCTTTCTTTATGAGAATTGACATAATTAAGAAAATCTGATATGTCATCGACTATCAGTAATTTTTACTACTTCTGCCATATCGAGATAATCGATCGCAAACGCTTTACGCAGTAACTCAGGCGGAATAAACTCGTCATACTTTTGAATTTTCGGCGCTTCCGAAGCAGCTACCAAGTCTTGAGCAGAAATTCCCTGTTGACAAAGCGCCACCACCCCTTCACCAAAATCTTGCGACTGATTTTTACCAACTTTAACAGTCAAAAAATAAGGTGGCGTACCACCAATACTTTTAATATCCAACAACTCGCGACCGAACAAATTTAGCAACCTTTCCAAAGTGCGAAATCCTACCGTACCCATCCAGGGAAAAATACAGTAACTCTTATTTTCCAAAAGCAATATATTAGTTCGATCCAATTCCGCATTTCGAGCCAATTGACGAGCAACTTTTAATCTTTCTTTCGCACCTTTTTGCAAAAAACTATACTCTTTATCCTCAAATAAAACTTGTCGCATCCTCTGTAAAATCCGAGTATGAATATTAACGCTGCTACTGCTACGCCAAGCAATACTAGCCATTCCCTCTACTTGCTTCACCCACAGAGTTCTCGCCTTCGGTTCGATATCTAAAACTTCCCAAGTCCGACCCGCCAGAGTAAACCGTTTTCCAAGAGCAGGAGGCATAATAATACTGCCAATCTCCATCGAATCATCCCTGACGATATACTCCTTCTGTTCCGCAAACACCGCGTAAAAATGGAAAGAATGCACCATCTTTTCAGCCGCCGAACCAACAATTAATTCTCCGCTTTCCGTCTGCTGAAGATGACCGATATCAATCAAATAACGCAATAACAGACGAAAATCATCTTGAGAAATCCCACTAAACGGCGGTAAAGTTAAAACCAACTCAGCCAAACCAGCAGGCGAAAGTTCACCATTAGCTCTTAAAATACTCATAGTTTGTTGATATAACAAACTTAAAGGATATTGAACTGGTCTAATAGGTTCGATCCAACGGTCTTCTAAATAAAGTTGAATAATCGCAATACATTGTAGTAACTGCCAAGGAATTTGTTCACCTAAATTTTCCTCCCCCGACAACTCATCTTCCGTACAAACAAACCGCATATCAGCCGGGTCACCTCTTCTACCAGTGCGTCCCAATCTCTGCAAAAAACTTGCTACGGAAAATGGTGCATCTAATTGAATAACTCTTTCTAATTGACCGATATCAATTCCCATTTCCAAAGTAACTGTCGCCGCCGTCACCGCCGGAGTATTTGATAAGCGCATCGCCTCTTCTGCTGCTTCTCGCAACTTAGCAGAAATGCTGCCATGATGGACGTGATAAATATCTGGTAATCTTTCATTTGAAGCAATTTGACGCAAATTAGCAATCACCGATTCTGTTTCGGTGCGATTATTCGTAAAAATCAGACATTTACGAGATTTAGTTAAATTGAAAATGTGCTGGTAATGAGGACTAATTCCTTCTCCTTCTGATGATTCGCCGGGAACGTAGAAATGCTCTAAAGCTAAGTGAACGGTGCGCTTTTTATCGTTTATATTAGCAGTAATTACAGGTCTTTCGGTTTTTGCTTGCAACCAATCTTCAGCAGAAGAGTAATCTCCCAAAGTAGCAGACAAACCGATGCGACGGGGTGGTTCTTTTACATATCTGGATAACCGCGCTAACTGGGAAAGTATTTGATAACCTCGTTCAGTTCCCATGAAAGCATGGATTTCATCAATAATAATAAATCGTAAATCTTTAAATAAGCGAGTAAGTTCCGTTGCATCTTTATTAATCAGCAAACTTTCTAAAGATTCTGGCGTAATTTGCAGAACACCTCTAGGGTCTTTGAGAAATATTTGCTTGCGGCTTTGGGCGATATCACCATGCCAAGGTAAAACGGGAATATCGGCTTCTTTTAATAGATTATTTAATCGTTCAAATTGGTCGTTGATTAATGCTTTAATTGGGCCGATATATAAAACTCCAATGCTTTCTGGCGGTTGTTCGTACAGCAGAGTTACTACTGGTAAAAAAGCTGCTTCCGTTTTTCCCGAAGCAGTGGCAGCCGCAATTAATAAATGAGCATCCGTTTCAAAAATAACCCGACAAGCTTCGATTTGGACTGCTCTTAATTCAGTCCAACCATTTGCATAGATATATTCTTGGATAAATGGTGCTAGTCTGGAAAAAGGAGATTCGCTCATATCGTTCGATCTTCGTTTAGTTACTTAACAGAATAGCAAAATATGAATCAGCCTGATTTTTCTAAAGTTTTTCAACCAGAACAAAGATTAAGCCCCGAACGAGATGATATCATCTTAAGACCGTATAATATCGAATAGAAAAAATAATGCTACAGATCTCTCTCCCCATCCCCCCATCATTATTCTACCCAACTTACTTAGTAATTTTAAATAGTGGGTTTGGGATTTAAATCGCATTCTGTAATTAGGCGATCGTATTCAATAAATAAAGATAAAGGATCGCTAAAAACAGTAGCAGCTTCTAAAAATGAAACTTCATGTTTTTTAAAGTTTGCTTTTGCTTTTTCCTCATCCCACTCAAAATTAAGTGTCATTGCTGAAATTTATATTTATTTTTTCAGGAACATTACACTACTAATTCAAAAATTTAAACGTAGATATGCTAAATATAGCAATCCTAAATGAATTACGAACAACTAGACCCCTCCCAACCCTCCCCTTGGTAAGGGGAGGGCTAGGGTGGGGTTCATTACTCAAATAGGATGGCTATATAAATGAATTTCCTCCTTTTACAAGCCAATTTTATGTAGATGTGTTTTCATTCTTACCTGTATTGTCACTTGTCCGATCGCGATATTGATCCAGCCAGTCATTATCTAATTGAAATGCGATCGCGCGTGCTTCGCCCTTACAAATTACTGTAGCTTGAATCTCCAACATATAGTTGGTTTTATAATCAAAAGTTTGCATTTGTAAGAGAATATCTTGTTCGGCATATAGATTAAATAATTCTTCCGGTAAATCAAAGGAAAACAGCAAATTGCCGCTATTTGATTGGCGCAGGTAATAACCATTGCCGTCGGAATAGATTTCTACTTTCTCCTGACTTTTTAAATCATCAAATCTGACATCGGGATGAGGTACTAGCAAGATGGGAAATTGCCGCGCCATCATGCCGATTAACGCACCGTTTACCCAGCGACACTCGCGGCAGAAATTTTCTATTAAAGGAGTATATTTACTGGGCATGAAATCTCGAAATTGAGCAGTTTTAGAATCTCTAATTTCTTCTCTAATTGCTTTGCGTAATTGGTTTAATGTTTTTTCCGTAACTGGAGTATTAAAATTATTGATCGATAATTCTTTAATTGCCTTAATAATTGGTTGAAAGAAAGCTGATTTTTCTAAAGTAATTAAATAGATATCATGAACATAAGCATATTGCTGGGCAGGAGATGTATAAGAGGAAACTGAAAAGATAGCATATTGGTATTGATATCTGGCTTTGGGTGGTACTTTGTCTTTACCAACCCAATATTCCCTGATATCTTTTAAAATTGCGATCGCATTTCGTACTGCTTCAATCCCAGTTTTTTGAGGGCGGAACTTCCCTTCCATCAGCAGCCGTTGAGGAAGAGAAAATGGTTGAGCAATTGCCAAATCAGCTACTGCATCGATTTGGTGAGCTTCTCCACGACCGAGCACTTCTAAACCAACCGTACCATCCTGAAGCGTGGGGTCATTTTTGCCGCTGGCAGTAGCACTTTCTACTCTCCGATAACCAGAAACCTCTAGCAAGTAGAGCAGCGCTTCTTCCAACATCATGCCATGTATTTGCGCGATCGTTGCCGTCACTGACTTACCCCCATCAGATTTTCAAGCAAATTAGCCATTATACAGGAGTTAGTTGGCAAAATCCTCTACTACTAGCTTTGCATTTCATAAACTGGATGCAAGCTTTCCAGTTGTTTGAGTTGTTCTGTTTGCTCTTCCAACCTAATCAACAAACGCTGGCATACCAATTCGCATAAATCAAAGATTAACGGATCTGATATTTGGTAAAAAACATTTACTCCTTGGGGCTGCCTGGTAATAATGCCTGCTTGGGCCAAAATTTTCAAGTGCTTGGAGACATTTGCCTGCCCCAGTCCAGTGATATCAATAATTTCAGTCACGTTTTTTGGCCCGGACTTGATGGCGCACAATACTTGCAAGCGGCTGACCTCAGACAAAACTTTGAAATAATCTGCAACCGGAGCAAGGGTGGTAGGGGACGCTTTCAACATAAAAATTTACCTTTTCAGTCATCATAACTTACTATCTTATATTACCATATAGTAATATGGTAAATAAAAGAAGCCAAGCTCAATCAGCTAAGGAAGTAGAACTGACACAAAGTACCCTATCGATCCTCTTTATCCTCCCACTTGCTTGGGGAAGGTAAAGAAAATCTGCTTTGCCTAATTTACAGCCTAAACCTTTTATTTTGATTATTTCTCATTTCGGAAAAAAAACAAATGACCAACACTTACAACAAAAATCTCCAAGAAATTGATGCAGCCACTCTCAAACAATTGCTGAATCGGGAAAAAGTTACCCTGATTGATGTACGAGAACCGGGTGAATACGCCAGCGAACGCATCAAAGGTGCAAAACTGATGCCTCTTTCTCAGTTTAATCCAGGCGAAATCAAACTGAGCGATGATAAAACGCTCGTCCTTTATTGTCAGAGTAGCAACCGTTCCAGAAAAGCCGCTCAACAAATGTTAGACTTTGGATTTTCGCCCGTGATTCATCTGCAAGGCGGACTGAATGCTTGGAAACAAGCAGGTTATAAAACTGAAATTAATAAAAATGCTCCTATTAGTATTATGCGACAAGTACAGATCGTAGCTGGCTTATTAGTATTTTCAGGAACAGTTTTAGGTGCTTTTGTTTCACCTAGTTTTTTAATCTTAAGTGGTTTTGTCGGTGCTGGTTTGATGTTTGCTGGGATAACAGGTACTTGTGCTTTAGGAATGTTGTTGGCGAAGCTTCCGTATAATCAGAGGGTTTAAAAACTAGAATTTAGTATTTAGCAACTCAATCCAGAAACCCGGTTTTTTTGAAAAAACCGGGTTTCTGTTTGCGGAACAACATTTCGATAAGTTAAGTTGGTTAAGGCGATGGCAACATTTTATGCGATCGCGCAATTACCCAACGTTAAGTAAAACTCATGAAAAACCACCGAAAAATTCAATTATCCAAATCTTATTTTTTACCTTTTATCTTTTACTTTTTATCCGGTTTAACGATCTCTTTAGTTAGCTATCCAGCCAGAGGAATCTTAGTCGAACCGCGTTTAATAGTTCAAAACGAAGCTCAGAAAGCACAAGCAGATAGCTTCCTGCAACTAGGAGAACAACAATTAAATCGTCGCGAATTTAAAGAAGCTGCCGAATCTTTCCAACAAGCTTTAAAGATTTCCCGAGAACTACAAGAAAATGATTGGGTTAATAGAGCAGAAATCGGATTAGCTAAAGCATCTTTGTTAATGGGGGATTACCCGCAAGCAATTCGATTATTTAGTCAAATATTGCCGAGAGAACGTGCTAATGGTTACCGTGCCGAAACGATTTTGAGCAATCTTGGGTTAGCTTTGTTTTTATCGGGGCAAACGCAAGCAGCAGAACCCTTTTTAAAGGAGGCAATTGTCGGTTGGGAATCGATTCGCGCTCTAGATAATGATGATATCAATAAAATTACTTTATTTGAGCAACAAGCTCACACTTATCGATTATTGCAAAAAGTTTTGGTTGCTCAACGCAAAACCGATGCGGCTTTAGAATTAGCAGAAGCCAGTCGAGCTAGGGCGTTAGTAGAGCAGTTGGTTCAGTCAAAAGGTAACCTGAAATCGCCCAATATCGAACAAATTAAACAAATTGCCAAAGCTCATAACACTACTTTAGTCGAATACTCAATAGTGGGCAACGAAATCCGAGTTTTAGGTGACGAACCAGAAGAGCAAACAGATGTGTTGATTTGGGTGATCAAACCGAATGGAGAAGTGATATTTCGACAAGTTAGTTTACAGCAGAGACAAGGAAATTATTTATCGCGATTAATTATCAAAACTCGCGAAGAAGCTATTGGGGTGAGAGGTCGAGGAATTGCGGTTGCTGCTAGAGTTTCAGGTACTGAACAACCAACTCAACTAGCGCAATTGCAACAACTTCATCAACTACTGATCCAACCGATTGCCGAATTCTTACCAACCGATCCGAATGCCCGCATTACCTTTATTCCTCAAGGCTTTTTGTTTTTAGTTCCCTTCGCTGCTTTGCAAGATTCTAATGGCAAATATCTGATTGAAAAACATACTATTACGATCGCACCCTCAATTCAAGTATTGGATTTAACCCACCAAGCTAAACAAGCAATTTCACCAACTGGCAACTCGCTAATAGTCGGCAATCCAATCATGCCCAGCATTCCAGGCGAGCCGCCCCAACAATTAGCTTCTTTACCGGGATCGGAGCGAGAAGCGATCGCGATCGCATCCATTTTAAACACTAAACCCATCATCGGTACAGATGCTACTAAATCAGCCGTTTTACAACAACTAAATAACGCTCGAATCATCCATCTAGCAACTCACGGACTACTAGATATCGATGCTAATTTAAATGAATTTGGCGAACCAACCGTACCCGTGCGAACTGCTAGAGAAAGCAACGTATTTATCAACCCAGGCGCAGTTACTGTGGGTCCGAATGTAATGATTGGCGGTGTACGCGCCGAACTATCTTTAGCCAGAGAAAAGGTAGTACGAGTAGCAATGCCAGGAGCAATCGCCCTCGCTCCCTCTGGCAATGATAACGGCTTTTTAACAGCTAAAGAAATCGCTGGAATGAAACTCAATGCAGAATTAGTTGTGTTGAGTGCTTGCGATACTGGTAGAGGAAGAGTTACTGGCGATGGAATTATTGGACTTTCCCGTGCTTTTATTGCGGCTGGCGTACCAAGTGTAATCGTATCTTTGTGGGCAGTTCCCGATGCTCCCACCGCTAATTTAATGACTGTTTTTTATCAAAATTTGCAACAAAAACAAGATAAAGCACAAGCGTTGCGACAGGCAATGTTAGCCACCATGAAACAACATCCAAATCCCAGAGATTGGGCAGCATTTACTTTGGTTGGCGAGCCTTTTTAAGGGGCTAGGGGGCAGGGGGAAAGGATGAAGGATGAAGTATGAAGGTTAAATAATTCTCCCCATCTCCCCATCCCCCATCAAAGCTTAGACGTACTGCACAACTTCCTCACTTGGATAGCGTACTTTCGGCATAGCAGCATACTTATCATCTGCTGCGCGATAGCCAGCCGGACACACTACTACAGCCGAGTATCCTTGTTCCGTTAGTCCCAGTATTTCATCGTACTTGGCGGGATTAAATCCTTCCATCGGACAGGTATCGATTCCCAGCATGGCAGCAGCCGTCATGAACTGTCCCAAAGCAATATAGACTTGTCGGGCAGCCCACTCCTTGAGATTAACTGGCGGATTATTTAGAAAGTTCTTAATCACGTTGGCTAATCCCTGCAAAGCATCCACGGGAACCTGACGCACGTCGGACATATATTTTATGTAGTAATCTACATCCGCTTCGCTCAAATCTTTTTTAATCGCCAACACTACCAGATGAGAAGCATCTACTACTTGTGTTTGTCCCCAGGAATGCTCGACTAATTGCTGACGGATTTCTGGATTGTTTACCACGAAAAACTTCCACGGTTGCAATCCAAACGATGAAGGAGCCAGTACTAGGCTGTTTTCCAAGTTATGCCAAACTTCGGCAGGAATCTTTTTCGCGGGGTCGAACTTTTTAGTGGCATATCGCCAATTTAACTGTTGGAGTACCTGTTCGGGTGAAACGAGAGTGCTGGTCATATGTATCGTTTTGTAAAGTTATTATCGATTATAGAAGTCGAAAGCCAAAATTCAGAATTCAAAATTCTGTAGATTGGGTTAAAAAAAGTAAAACCCAACTCTAGCTTAAAGAGGGGGTTTCTAAAGAAAATCTTAAATACTGTAGGGTGTGTTAGCGCCAGCCTAACCCACGGCAGCAGTCTTACTTTTTAGTAAGGCTAGAAACCCAGTTTCTTCAAGAAACCGGGTTTCTGTTCTTTTACTTATCCGAATATTAACGCAAGTTGCTAGTTATGAGTTTAGCCGCTTTATCTCCCCCCTAACCCCCCTTAAAAAGGGGGGAACTGCCTTCAAAGTCCTCCTTATTAAGGGGGATTTTGGGGTATCTAAAGGCCAATATTTGTAACTAGCAACTTGAGTTATTATTGAAACCGGATCGAGTCAACAATCATCATAAAATGTTTTATATGCGCTGATGATTTCTCTTTTTACCCATGCCAAATTTCGACATTATTGTTATCGGTAGCGGGATCGGCGGTTTAACCGCAGCAGCTTTACTCGCACGTTACGGCAAAAGAGTATTAGTTTGCGAAAGTCACGCCATTCCAGGTGGTGCGGCGCATAGTTTTTCTCGTCAAGGCTTTCATTTTGATTCCGGCCCATCATTTTATTGCGGTTTAAATCATCCCAAAAGTCTCAATCCTTTGCGGCAAGTGCTGCAAGTTTTAGGTGAGACAATCGAAACGATCGCCTACGATCCTTTGGGGCATTATCATTTTCCGGAAGGTACTTTTCCCGTTTATAGTAATTCGGAAAAATATCGAGAAGCTGTAGCAAAAATTACGCCTCAAGGTGCGATCGAACTAGCACGTTTTGAAAGTCGTTTATTATCGCTTTACGATGCCCTACGAGATATCCCTACTCTTGCTTTAAGAGCAGATTTTCAAATCGTTCCCGTCTTATTCACTCGTTATTTGCCATCTTTATTAAAGTTATTACCTCAGCTAGGAATAGTACAGAATTCCGTCGGTAATATATCGGATCGAGAAGTAAAAGACCCTTGGGTGCGAAGATTAATCGATTTAGAGTGTTTTTTACTTTCTGGTTTAAAAGCAAGCGGTACAATTGCGCCGGAAGTTGCTTTTATGTTGGGAGAACGTACCAATATTGGGGTTGATTATCCGGTTGGCGGTAGTGGGGCAATTGTCGATGCTTTGGTGAGGGGTTTGCAGCGTTATGGTGGCGAATTAAAGTTAAATTCTCATGTCGAACAAATCTTATTAGAATCGGGTAAAGTCATCGGTGTACATTTAAAAAATGGGGAAATTATTAAAGCACCGATCGTGATTTCCAATGCGACGATCTGGGATACTTATACTAAATTATTGAAATCAGAAGATTTACCCCCTGCTTATTGGCAGCAATCTTTACAAACTCCGGCGGTTGAAAGTTTCATGCACTTGCATTTGGGTATTCGTGCTGATGGTTTGGAAAATCTCACCGGACATCACGTAGTCGTTCATGATGCTAATCGAGATATTGCGGAACCTGGTAATACTTGCATGATTTCCATTCCTTCGGTGTGGGATAAAAATCTCGCGCCACCCGGACATCATGTGGTTCATGCTTATACTTTAGAACCTTACGAAAATTGGCAAAGAGATGATAAATATGAGGAGAAGAAAATAATGCGATCGCGATCTCTATTTCGCGCCTTAGAAAAAATCATTCCCGACATTCGCGATCGCATTATCTTAGAACTAATCGGCACTCCTTTAACCCACGCCTACTACCTGCGCCGATATCAAGGAACTTATGGCCCAGCTATTCCCGCAGGTCAAGGCACGTTTCCCGGCCCCAAAACCCCCATTTCCGGGCTATATCGCGTAGGAGATAGCACCATGCCCGGAATAGGCGTTCCTGCGGTTGCTGCTTCCGGGATTCTCTGCGCTAATACCTTAGTATCGCCTCAACAGACCGCTCAGTTGTTAGACTTGTTGTAAAGTACGCGATTGAACTAAAATATCGTTTTAATATGACAGAAAAAACCACCCCAATTCAACAAATTTTACTCAGATTTCAACATAATTCAACTGAATATCGCGAAGATTTATCATCCATTGTCCTCACCCCAAATAATAATTTGTGGTTGGCATCAGATGAAACAGCTTCGATTGAACGACTATCCGGTGATGAACCAGGTAAATTTGACACCCATCAAACATTTAAACTGGCAGATTTTATTAAACTACCTGGCGATCCAGATGAAGAAATAGACATTGAAGGATTAGATTATGAAGATCGTTACCTTTGGTTAATCGGTTCTCATAGCGTGAGAAGAGATAAGCCGAAAGATAAACTTACTTATGCTGAAAATTTGAGTAATTTGGCTACTCTTAAACAGAGTGATAATCGCTATTTATTGGCACGAATTCCTTTAGTAGGAGACCAATTATTTAGTGAGTGTCCACATCCAGAAAATCCTGATGTAAAACTTACCGCAG
The DNA here is from genome assembly GCA_964546365.1 of uncultured bacterium. Lineage (GTDB taxonomy): Bacteria > Cyanobacteriota > Cyanobacteriia > Cyanobacteriales > Aerosakkonemataceae > DATNQN01. The sequence goes on from CAZJJR010000025.1 coordinate 11,195, forward strand.
CAACTTTAAAAACAACTAAAAAAGGAAATTTACTCACCGAAGCTTTGGCAGAAGACCCTCATATAGGCCCGTTTTTATCGATGAATTTGCCTGCTAAAGAAAATGGCTTTGATATTGAGGGATTAGCGGTTTATAAGGATAAGATTTTTCTGGGATTGCGGGGGCCAGTATTGCGCGGTTGGGCGATCCTGATCGAACTTTCAGTAAAAGAAAAAAATGCTACTACTTTAAGGTTGAGAAAACAAGGAGACGGAGACAAGCGCTATAAAAAGTATTTTGTTGACCTTAATGGGTTGGGAATTCGGGAACTTTGTGTTGATGGAAAAGATTTATTAATTTTGGCAGGGCCAACAATGGATTTAGATGGCCCTGTTAAGCTTTACCGATTAGAAAATGGGGTAGATTTGCCAGAAGGCACCTTATTAAAACCAGAAACAATTCTCGATATTCCTTTTGGTAAAGGTGAAGATCATGCTGAGGGAATCACCTTTTTCTCGCGAGAAGAAAACCATAAGTCTTTACTAGTGGTTTATGATTCTCCAGCGAAGGAAAGGCTTCAGGGAGAAGATGCTATTTTAGCTGATGTATTCTCTCTTCAGAATTAACAGTTTGAGGACTGAAGTCATTACTACGAACCGATCGGTTTGTAGTAATGACTTCAGTCCTGATGCCCTTTTTACAAATTAGTGGAAATTGCTTGTACGGGACAAGTGGGAATACATTGTTCGCAAACAATGCAGCGCGATCGCGTAAACGTCAATTTAAAATTCTGCGGTTCTAAACTAAGTGCTTCGGTGGGACAAACTCCCGTACACAAACCGCAGTGAACGCAGATATCTTCGTCAATCAAAATTTCCCGACTCGCTAAAGAAACGGCGATATCTTGCGATCGCATCCACTCAATTGCCGCATCCAACTCATCAATATCACCCGACAACTCAACTACCAATTTACCGACTTGATTCGGTGCCACTTGAGCGCGAATAATATTGGCAGCTACGTTAAAATCTTTTGCCAGTCGATAAGTAACTGGCATTTGAATCGCCCGTTTGGGAAAAGTCAACTTTACTCGTTTTTTCATCTTAGTTTTCCCTGGTTTTAACTATTTCCCTAACCCAGTCCCTAATCTACACAAAGAAAATCTTCTTGCGGATTTTTATAAACTTCTTTTCGACTGACTTCCCGCACGTTGCCATCACGGGTTACCAAAATATTGACAACCGAGGTCGGATGAGGGCCACAACCAAAAATGCGTTTTTCATACAAATTGATTAAATAACCATCTCGATTTTGCTGCACGCGGGTATCTTCTATTTTATCAACAAAATACTCGTAATCTGGATTAATTTGCTGCCCGTAGAAAGCTTGGAGGTTTTTAACTGCCAGGGCATAACTCAAAGCTTCTTGAGATGATTCTATCGGGGCAAAGGTATTTTTGAATTCTCTTTCGTTTTTAATTAGGGAAAATTTACCATTTTTATACACGACATAGCGATAATAAGTTGGCAATAATCCACCAGTCTGATAAATATATTCTCCCGTGGCTGGTCGCGATCGCACAGACCTTTGCTTGCACACCGCCAAAGGAAATTTCGGGTTAAGTCCACCCAACAAATCGGACGGTTCGCTGAGAGTCGTACATCCCAAATCTGCCACTGGACTTTCCCACTCGCAATTCAGGTTACCATCGCGATCGACATTGCAGCCACCCCGACGGAAAGCACTCAAATCCACTTCCAAATCCGGCTTCGGGTAATTCACTATTTGGGGTTGTCGTGCAGTAGCCCCTAAAAGGAAACTTCCTGCAATTATAGAAAAAACTAATCGATAAAAATAGCGTTGCATAATTCCTCTGGGAATGTGAATAGGTGAGGGGGGTGGGGGATGGGGAGATGGTGGAGAATTCAAAATTCAAAATTCAAAATTAAATTCTTTTTACTTCAGACTTCATCCTTCAGACTTCATCTTTCCCCAATTACCTGAGTAAATTAAGATAAGGCGCTTAATCATTTTGTGACGGATAACCGATGGCTACCAATTCACCAAATTCTCCTTTAGTATCTGAGGAAGACTCAACTTCCGCGCTTAGTAAGCGAGTCAGAAATTTATCGATCGTTATAGTCGGAGTTTTGCTGACTGTTTCTCTCTTTTTTGGGACGCGAACTCAAACAGATACCGCTACCCTTACCCAGTTAGCGGAAAATTCCACGCCTCTGGAGGTAGCCCTTAGCAACGGCAAACCAACTATGATGGAGTTTTACGCTAATTGGTGTGTTGCTTGTCAAGTGATGGCGAAAGATATGAGCGAACTGAAAGAGCAATACGCCGATAAACTGAATTTTGTGATGCTAAATGTGGATAACAGCAAATGGCTACCAGAAATTGAGCGTTATCGAGTGGATGGAATTCCTCATTTTGTATTTTTTAACAAAGATGGGAATGCGATCGCGCAAACCATTGGCGAACAACCACGCACTATCATGGCAGCAAACTTAGAAGCTTTAGTTGCTGACCAACCACTACCTAACGCCATTTCTACCGGACAAACTTCCAAATTTAAACCACCCGTAGTACCAATAAAGCGTAGTTCAGACGATCCGCGAGTTCATGGTTCTCAGGTGGTAAACAAATAAGGTTGATTTGATACTTTGCACCTCCTGTTGCTTTAATTAGTCAGGGAGTTTTATCCCTGGCTAATTGTCAGATTTATTTTTTCATCTAAATCGGCAATTGCCCCATATCTTAGTGGACTTTGGCGATTTGGCTTTGTTCCCTAGTTTGTAGGTAGCATCTTCTTTAAGATCTACATTTCCCTTAGCTCAATAGCACTATTCAGTGGTGATCTCGATCACTGCGTTTTGCGAACACTATCACCTATAAAACAACCCAATAATCACAAACCCAGCTATTTCGAGCAGTTTAGAATAGTTTGTAACTAGAAAAGGAGTTAATGCAATGCCCCAACCTTGCGACAAACCTTTAAAACAAAATCCCTATATTAGCTACAGAGATCCCGAAACTGGAAAGTGGGTAGTGGTAAAGTCCTCCCAACTCCAGAGTACAACAGTAGCAGTTTAAATAACATCCACTCCTCACAAAAAAGCGAGCATGACCCTAAATCCGAATAAATTTAATACTCGCCGGATTAGCTCAACCGTTTCAGATATCGGTGTAGTCGATACAATTCAAGCACCAAGCATCAGATGCGGGAGCTTTTTTATCGGACATTGAACGCGATCGAAAAAATCTCTCAATTTTTGCGCTATAAAAATATTTTCTATTTTTTCTCTAACGCTACTACTGGAAATTCTTAAATTTAATCGATTTCCGACAGATGCCCGACTTCGCCAACAAGTCGGGCATCTCCTTTTCATCATATGTGATATATGTCACATCTATGCTTAAGAATCCATCACAAGTGCCGATTGTTTTCACTCACGATTGGTAGTTATGAGTATCACCTAAATTTAGCAGGTAGAATCACTCTAGCTTTCGTGAATTTAACCGATATTAAAAGCATAGAGTTCAACCAAACAAGATGACTGTTCAACTTCTTCCCAACGCTATTTCTGAATTGTTCGCCCAAGTTAGTAACTCAGGCCAAATAACATTAGCAGACCGCTATGGATTGATGGCAGCCCTGTTGGACGAATCCCTCGAAGAAGAACAAAGACTAGCGATCGATCGCTTGATTCACGCTTTATACAAAGGGCGCATTACAGTTGTAAATGAACTTTCTGCGATTGGCTAACCTGATTTTTAGCTTGCTAATAATTGAATAGTTAAAAATCAAATCTACCCTATCTATTAAATTAATCTATAATCATTATCTACCGATGGATAGAAATCTTGTTGATAACTTTATAATAAGTTGTGCAAAAAAAATCCCGATCTGCTAGGCTGAAATTGTAAGTATTTTACACGCATACAATCTCTCTCCCGCCCGAACAGCAACGCAAGCTGAACGGGCTTTTTGTCTTTCAAGGCTATTTTCAGAAAACTGCCTATTTTCAGCCAATAAAAAACCCCTCTTCGAGGGGCGTCAATCAGGGTGCATCACTTAATTTAAGCTTAATCGTCAGTACCGATCGGACAGTTCACACGCAAGGGTGAATTTTCTATAAAGGATCAAGAATGAAGGATGAGGTCTAAAATTTAAAAACTACTAGGTAATACCAAATCCTGCTTAAATATCCTTTTTATCCTAGAAACTAAGGTGATATGCTAAGGCTCTGCATCTTAGTGTCCGTAGTGATTCAATGGGCCATAGGTAAACAACCGTTCTACAGAACGTCTGCCATTAGGTAATTGCACGATTAGCTGACCCCGGCTACCGTTTAAGGTATAAGTGTAACGACCGTTTCTCGCGGTAAATACAATTCCTCGGTAAGAAGAGAGAGGCAGAGTAATACCACCACGACCGTTTTTGCTAGAACCAACATAATATTTCGGTCGATTAGGATTGTTTTCTGCCGAACAAATCGATACGTCGTAATTGGCACTTTCCCCAAAGTATATTTTTCGGGAATTGCGAGTCGGACAGGGGGGCGATGCTGCCGATACTTGCAGGACGGGCGCTAGGGATAAAAACGCTGTCATACCAGCTAAAGCTAGCTTAAATGCCGCTTGTTTGTTGAAGTTTTTTAGAGGAAGTTTCATAATTTAACTAACAGTTATATGAAGATGAGAATTTTAAGAGTTACCGTTTAGCGATCGCTCTCTTAGGAACCCGCTTTAGGCTCCTTATATCTAGGGTAGTACTTTTGATAAAGCTTTCACCTCACTCGATATGATGAGACTACCATCACCCTACATGGTGAGCTTTTGGTATGATTAATTATCGAAAATTATCGGAAAGCGAACCGGGTTTATGTTTGGGCGATCGCTAATTTTTAAACTACTTAAATATCTGCTTAGTTACAGCAAAAATTACATCCAATGGCTGAGTCCCGAAGAATCGGCCAATTGGCTGAACTGAAGGCAAGCTTAGCTATATTGACATCTTGCACTATGCTCAACAAGACTTAAGAAACCCGGTTTCTAGCCCTAGTACAAAATCTGAGGATATTAAAAGTTTTCGGCGAAATATAATCCTCAAATTGTCGAGATAGTAAAGGCATTGTCAAGGGTAATTCACAAAGTTAATGGCATTAACTAAATTTAATATGCACAAAAATACATTCCTCCACCCTCAACTAGTTTTGCTGTTCTGCCTTGTGGAACTAATACGGAAAAAGCATTACCTTCATAACCAGGTTGCCAGAAAACTAAGAGCGGAGCAGCACCAGTTTTTAGCTGAAAAGCACCGATAGGTTCCGAAATTCCCGGTTCACCATTAGCGGTAGCAAGATTAAGTGTTGGACGCCGATCGTCACCGGAAAAGAAGTACCTTTCTTCTACTTTACTAAAGATAACTTGGCTGTTGTTAGCGGCAGTTAACTTAACTTTATAGCCGCTTTGTTTTTGCTGCAAAATGATAATCGCTCCTGCTTTCCAAGCACGGGCATTACTGTTTCTAGGTAAAGCTCTAGGCAATAGGGCTGGCCGAACTTGCGATAAAGGTAACTTTTGCAACGTTAAGGCTGTAGCGGTGGCGGCATCCCGTTCCGGCAGCAACCAAACAGGGCCTTCAGGCGGTCGTCTGGGGGCAAAAAAAGCGGCCATTTGAGTGGGAACGCGATCGCAACCGTAGCCTTCTTCGGAAGAACGTAAAAACGTTACTCGTTGCTTGAATCCGGGTGCTACAGCTACTAACGGAGTACCTGCCCTCACCTGCGTCCAAGCTTCGGCATTATCGAAAAT
>CAZJJR010000025.1:17040-36165 GCA_964546365.1 uncultured bacterium
TCATGCCTACCCTCACCTACCACTGTCGCCAATCCCAACCAGCCAGTTGCAGGTAAAAACTTCTGTTGCGGTAAATTAACAGAAGTTCTCGGAGAAGTTTGGGCAACAACGAGAGAATCTTTAAATTTGTTTTGTGCTATTTCAGTTGTCAGGATGGGGGCGGTAAAGGCTACCGTTAAAAAAGTCAGTAACAATCCATTTTTTTTGATAACCACAGGACAAGTATTAGGTAAAAATATAGGTTAGGATAATTGCAAATTCACCGTTAACTTTATATTTTCCGTAAATTTACTAGGAAAGTTCAAATTTCCTTTACATTAGCCAGTAGGGTGCGTTAGCGACAGCCTAACGCACCATCACTTTCGATCGACTTACAAAAAAGTTTAAATTCCCTTTTCCGGGAAACCCACCATCAGGCTTTAAAAAATCATTTGGGGATGAATCAACTGATAACCTGCCTTTTTAATCTTTTCATTCGATACCTTTGCATTATAGGGGCGGTTACTTTTTTGAGATTCATCCCATATAACATTTGGTAAATTGTGTTTGATAAATACGCGATCGAGTAGTTCTCGACTCGTCAGATGTGCATCGTCAACTAAGTTATACACGCCTTCCAATCGGTGTTTTCTGGCAAATTCGATCGCACCCACAATATCATCCAGATGAATCCAATTTGTGATATCCTGACCGTTGCCGGGACGAGGTTTACCAGATGCGCGATCGAATATTTTGACCAATTCTCGACCCGGGCCATAAATGCCGCCTAATCTAAGAATACAAATTTTCTTGTTTTGATTGGATGCCGATCGCAATACCTCCTCCGTCCGGGCGAGAATATGCCCGTTTTCGTTGGCCGGTGTCAAAGGCGAAGATTCATCTACCCACTCCCCATTTTTATCACCGTATACGGAATAAGTCCCCGTGTAAATTACTTGTTGAATGTGGGGAGTTTCTTTTAACACAGAAACTAAAGTTTCCGCAGTATGTAGATAAGTTTCTTCGTATGAATTAGCATTTTTAGCACCTACGCTTAACAATACGGTATCCCGATCTTCCAGCACTGATTTTAGACTTGCCGAGTCATTTCCCCTCAGTACTACAACTTTTTGGGAAATAGTTTCTAACTGTGAAACTTTTTCCGGTGTAGTAGTGGTTGCGGTAACAAAAAATCCTAATTCCTGATGCCAGTACCGGGCGACTGAATAGCCAACATAACCACAACCAACGATCGCAACGTTCATGTTTTTTTTATTAAAATTGAAGAGGTATTGAAATGGGTAACCGCTATAGTTACCCTACTTTACTGAATTTCAACGGATGAATTAATCAACTTCAACTATTTAGCTAATTCTCGCGCGATCGCATCGAGCAATTCCGGTGAATCTGGCTTGACGCTACTGCGGAAGCGTGCCACTATTTCGCCTGTCTTGCTAATCAAGAATTTCTCAAAATTCCACGATACGTTTCCCGGCGGATTAACTGCTTTAGTAAGTTTCTCGTAAAGAGGATGTTGCTTATCTCCAATCGCGCTGACCTTATCAAACATTTCAAAAGTGACGCCGTAATTTTTAGTACAGAAGTTGGCAATTTCTGCATTAGTACCAGGTTCTTGTGCGCCGAAATCATTACAGGGAAATCCTAACACCCTTAGACCGGAATCTTTGTATTTTTGGTTTAATTTCTCTAGTCCGGCATATTGGGGCGTATAGCCGCAATAGGAAGCCACATTCACAATTAGCAGGACTTTTCCTGCATATTCACCCAATCTCTTTTCGTCACCGTTGATAGTTTTTACTACTATGTCTGAAACAGTTTGAATCATGTTTAATTTCCTCCTGAGGCATTTTACCATAAATTTATTATACGTGTTTAACCTGATGGATTAATCTTGTTTTATTTGTCTATGTCGCATTTTTATAAAATTAGTTAAAATTAAATATAACGTATTTGATGATTTAACTAAAACAGGTTGGGTTAAATATATGGCTAATTGTAAAGACTATTTCTTGAGACTGTTGGCTCGAAGAGAGTATAGTACATATGAGTTGGTAAAAAAAGGACGAGAAAAGGGTTTTGACGAAACAGAAATTAGTGAAACTATTAACGAACTACAAGAAAAAGATTATCAATCGGATTCTCGTTTAGTACTTAGCCTCATTTCTTCATCTCAAGGCAAGTACGGTAAAGCTGCCGTTAAACGTAAATGTCTGGAAAAGGGAATTCCCAGTAACTTATTTGAGCAGTTATGGCAGGAGCAAGTTGAAGAAAGCGACGAAGGAGAAACCACCGATCTGGGAAATTTAAAAGCTAAAGTAATGCGAAAATACCAAATCGATACTTTTCACAAGATGGAACCAAAAACCAAAACAAAGTTATTGAATTACCTAAATTATAGAGGTTTTAATAGTTTTGAAATTTTACAACAATGGCAACGGGAAGAAGATGATTAATCCAATTGCATCATAAAGATATACAATTTTGTACGGCGGATTTAGCAAAAAAGCTATTAATACTTCGTGTTTTGCCACGCTCCGCCTTACTTTTTTTTATCCCGTTAACATAAGCGAATCTTAAGTTATCCTATAGCATTTTTATCTGAATGATAATTTCATGTATCCTGTATTAAGAGGGTTTCCATTAATTATTATCCCTTCTTTTTTTATCGGCTTAACAATACCTTGATTTTACCAAAGTTTAAAGAGGCGATCGCATATGACTTTAAACGTCGAACTTTTGCAAAAAAGTATTAAGGCTATCAAACCAGAAACCGAAGATTTTGCTATTTCATTTTATGAAAACTTATTTACTGACTATCCTCAATTTCAACCTTTGTTTGCTCGTACTAATATGAATCAACAACGTAAGCATTTGGTAAGGGCATTAATATTAATCGTAGAAAACATCAGGGATGCCGAAACAGTTAAAGATGCGGTCAAACCTCTAGGTTCGCGTCATATCAATTATGGCGTACTACACGAACATTATCCTCTATTCCGTGCGACATTGTTAAAAACTTTTGAACAGTATATGAAAGATGAATGGACACCAGAATTACAAGCAACTTGGTCGCAAGCTTTTGAAGAAATTTCTCGGCTCATGTTAGAAGGATCGGTAAACCCAACTTAATTGTTTTTATTTTTCATAAGTAGAAGCACGGTGCAAGTTTCGCCGTGCTTTAACTTTTAGATTATGCACCCAAATGAAGCCTAAAGTACATCCTATTACATAGTAAAGAAAATCTTCCCAAACAAAAGAATAACCAAGGAATAAACGGCCAAATAAAGTATGACGAATAGCTTGTAAAAATGGAGGTTGCCATAATTGAAGAAATTCGATCGAACTATTGAAAATGAAAACTCCCAAAGCTACCCGCAGTGGAGACGTTTGAGGGCAGAAGAAACTGACTAGTAAAATTAAAAAGATTTGGTATAAGAAATCGCCAAAATAATTATTAAACCACAAGCTTCCTGGCCCAGTATAAAATTCGCTGGACAAACCCACAATGAAAATGGGGATAATACTAAGGAGGAGGGCTACTCGATATTTGAAAAAATGATGTTTGTAAAAAAATGGTGATGTCATGTTAAGCTAATATTCTTTCGCTTTTTTCCCGATTGATATGAGACAAGGAGGTGAAAGTGAAGGGACGATGTTTGCTGGCACAAACAGTTCATTTAATGAAATTTTCCAGCCCGTCCGGATTTCTCTTGCTGCACTAACTTTATAATAACTTCAGGGTTGATTCTTTCTTTAGCATGATTTCAAATAGAGCCTCATTGGATAATACTATTTCCGTCTGGGCCGCTAGGTTGCACTGCCTGAGTTTCCAGAGAGCAAATTCAACATGGATACATATTTAATTCATTTTGTCTACTATTCATCCTTTGAACACCAAAGTACAGATGCACCACCTGATGATAAAGAATGGATCAAAGCCTATAAAATTGTTCCCAGAGTAGGAGATTGCGTATTAAAAGAAGGAGAATGGTTTCAAGTAGAGAGAGTATTCCTTTATCAATCACAATCCAAAGGCATCGATGCTTTGGCTGAATGCTCTTTTTATGGACGGGATACAAAATAAATAAATTACGGTTCCTCTCAACTTGCTAAGTTGAGAGGCTAACGCCACCAAATCATCAGCGATTACCTATGTTAAAAAATCGGTGGCTGCTGGCTTCAGTTGCCTTCAGTGTAAGTTTCATGATTAGCCTGGTTGTTAACCGAGACATCAAGACAGCATTGGTCACGGGAGTAATTGCCGTACCTGCTATTTTTTGTGGAGTAATTGCTGTTAACATCCAGCAAAGAATCCGAAAAAAAAGAATTATAAATATTTTGGAAAGACAAATTATTCGCTTAGAAGAATGGGGAGAAGATCTGTATGAGTATCTATTAGCAATGGCTGCCGAACAACAGAGGAGAGAAATTAACCTCAACTCTTTGAAAAGACAAATTAACCAAATTTATATTCAAATTTCAGAACAACAAAGGTATAAGTATCAGCTAAACCAAGAATTAATAAAATTGAACGAACAAAGACGAAAACTAGAAGCAGAAGTACACCATTGGGAAACTCAACTTTATCACCTAGAACAACGAAGAGAAGAGTTAGATTTGTCTTTGCGATCGCTTGCTTCAGAAAAACACAATGCAGAGGTTAAACTAAGTTCTTTACAGACGGAAATACAGCTTTTAGAATTCCAAATTTACGGACAATCGAGCGCAGAACCCGAACCGGAAGCAACAGCAGAACCCCAACCACAATTTGAGATCGTATTTGACGAACAGCCATCTCAATCTACTGATGACGAATGGCAAGAATTCATCTCTCAATTAACAAATTCTGAGTTAGAAGTACTCAAAGCAATCTTACAAGAAGAAAATCCCAACCCAACTATTAAAAAAATTGCCGAAACCTACATTACCATGCCAGAACTCTTAGTAGACGCCATCAACCAACGTGCCATCGCTACCATCGGCGATATCATTATCGAGCCTGGTTCAGTTCCCCCCATCATATCTGAAGATGAGTATTTAATAAAGCTAAAAGAAAAGCTTTCTTTTGTGGATGAAGGGATTTAATTAAGTGAAAATTTACTTTTTTATTCCTGAAACCTTAGAATAAATCATAATATTAGTAGTCAATATTTCCCACTAAAACTCATGACAAAACTAAAAATTCCTAAAAGAGTTTCTACCAGCTTACTCAGTTCTTTAAGTGCAGGAGTTGTCCCTAGAGTCGGACTAGAACATATTGCCGTCGGTCGAGAAAAAGAACTGACCGCACTTTTGCAAGATTTAGAGAACATCGGGGCTGGTGGTGCAGCATTTCGTTTCGTTGTAGGACGTTACGGTTCTGGTAAAAGTTTTACCCTGCAACTACTTCGCAACCACGCAATGGAACAAGGTTTTGTAGTAGCTGATGTTGACATTTCTGCCGAACGACGGCTCGCCGGAACAGAAGGACAAGGGGTAGCAACCTATCGGGAATTAATGCGAAATATCGCTACTAAAACACACCCCAACGGAGGTGCTTTAGGGCTAATTTTAGAAAAATGGATCAGCAGCATTCAAACCAAAGTTGCCGAAACCAGCGGAATGCGTCCCAATGATGAAGGTTTTGACGATGGAGTAGAAACAAGCATTCTGGCGGCAGTTAAAAATATTGAAGGTTTAGTGCATGGGTTTGATTTTGCGGCTGTGATCACTAGCTACTGGCGCGGTTATCGATTAGATGATAAAGATAAAAAAGATGCCGCAATGCGTTGGTTGCGGGGAGAATTTGCTACCAAAACTGAAGCAAAAACTGCCTTGGGAGTGCGAGTAATCATTGATGATGAAAGCTGGTACGATTACGTTAAATTATTTGCCAAATTTGCTGCTGATATTGGCTATAAAGGTTTACTAGTATTATTTGATGAAGCCGTCCACTTATGGAAAATCAGCAATGCAGTTTCTCGCCAAAATAACTATGACAAATTGCTGGCTATGTTTAACGATACCATGCAGGGTAGAGCAGAACATTTAGGGATTATTATTGGTGGAACACCTAAATTTTTAGAAGACCCCAAACGAGGACTTTTTAACGACCCAGCTTGGACTAGACGCACCGCCCAAAGTCGATTTGTGAAAGCAGGATTTCAAGATAATTCTGGCCCTGTCATTCAATTAGAAAGTTTAACTCCTCAAGAAATATTGCAGCTTTTGCAAAGGTTAGCTGATGTTCATGCTGTTCACTACAGTACTGAAAAAAAACTGACTAAAAGCGAACTTCAGGAATTTATGCAAGAAATCGTTAATCGCTTGGGTGCGAATGCGTTACTCACTCCCGGTGAAATCGTGCGAGATTTCTTGAGTGTTTTGAATATCCTGCAACAAAATCCTGAAACATCTTTTAATCAACTTATTCATGGTAATAATTTACCGCTGACATCGAAAGAGAAAAAATCGAAAGTTGATGAAGAAGACGAATTTGCTGAATTCACGTTGTAAATAAAGTTAGTAGGGACACGGCATAATTAAAATTTGACTCTACACCAATATATTTATAATGCCGTGTCTCTACAGGATAATTCAATCAAAAAAATCGGTTTAACCTGGTATCGAGAAAAATAGACCTCTTGCCAAAGTCTTAAATCTTTTTTTACCACAGATATCCACAGATAAACACAGATGAATACAGATGAATACAGAGAATATTGATGGGATATCGATTTTGCAAGAACTCTAATGTACGTGACTCAACGACTGTCCTCTTTCCCCTTACTAGCTCAGAAGCGCTACAGTAAATAATTAGGGTAAATTTTGGCAGCGCTGGATTATGAGACGGATTGTTTTAATTGCTGGATTTGAATCCTTCAATGCTGACTTGTACCGAAAAGCGGCTGAGTTAGCGACTTCCCGGTGTCCGGAGTTGGACATTCGGGTGTTTAGCGATCGCGCTCTCACCACCGAACCAGATAAAGTAGAAGCAGCGCTACAAGGGGCAGATGTCTTTTTCGGCAGTCTGCTATTCGACTACGACCAAGTTTTGTGGCTGCGAGAAAGAGTGCAAAATATCCCCATCCGGTTAGTTTTCGAGTCAGCCTTAGAATTGATGAGTTTGACTCAGATAGGCGCTTTCAAAATTGGCGATAAGCCAAAAGGAATGCCCAAACCAGTTAAATTTATTCTCGATAAATTCAGCAACGGAAGAGAAGAAGATAAACTCGCTGGTTACATCAGCTTTTTGAAAGTCGGGCCGAAATTATTAAAATTCGTACCAGTCCAAAAAGTTCAAGACTTACGCAACTGGTTGATTATTTACGGTTATTGGAATGCTGGCGGAACCGATAACGTTTGTTCGATGTTCTGGACGCTAGCAGAAAAATATTTAGATTTAAAAGTTGGGGAAATTCCGCCACCACTGGAAACCCCAAACATGGGTTTACTGCATCCCGATTATCAAGGATATTTTGAATCTCCAAAACAATATTTAGAATGGTATAGTCAATCTGTAGGAGCGAAGCATTTAAGCGCTAATTTGTTAGCAGAATCAAAAGATTTATCTGCAAATGCTTCGCCCTTATCAAGCAACCAATCCCCAGTTGTTGGCATTCTCCTTTATCGCAAGCACGTTATTACCAAACAACCTTATATTCCTCAATTAATTCGCTATTTTGAACAAGCTGGGTTAACTCCTTTACCAATTTTTATTAACGGTGTTGAAGGTCACGTTGCCGTTAGAGATTGGATGACAACTGCATATGAAACTGCTCAAAGAAAACAGGGAAATATAGAAACTCTCTCCTTATCTAATGAAGCAGTTGAAGTTGATGCTATTGTATCAACTATAGGATTTCCCTTAGTAGGTGGGCCAGCAGGCTCGATGGAAGCGGGACGACAAGTTGAAGTAGCCAAACGCATTTTAACTGCCAAAAACGTACCCTACATCGTATCTGCACCATTGCTGATTCAAGATATCCATTCTTGGACGCGCCAAGGCGTGGGGGGGTTGCAAAGTGTCGTGTTATATGCTTTACCTGAATTAGATGGTGCGATCGATCCCGTACCCATCGGTGGTTTAGTCGGAGAAGATATCTATCTAATTCCCGAACGAGTAAAACGTTTAACTGGTAGGATTAAAAACTGGATTTCCCTCAGAAAAACACCACCATCCGAACGCAAAATCGCTATTATTTTGTATGGCTTTCCACCCGGATATGGTGCTACGGGAACAGCCGCTTTATTGAACGTACCGAAAAGTTTAATTAAATTCCTCAAAGCCTTAAAATCAGAAGGTTATACAGTTGGAGATATACCCGAAGATGGCGAAGAATTAATCGATTGGGTGAAAGTAGCCGATGAATCTCTCCCCCTAGCTGAAGGAGTATCAACCGTCAACGTTCGTACTCTCGAAAAATGGTTAGGTTATCTATTAACAAATCGCATCGAAAAACAATGGAAATCTCTCACTGGTACGGGCATTAAAACTTATGACAATGAATACTATATCGGTGGCATTCAACTAGGAAATATTTGGATTGGGGTGCAACCACCGTTGGGAATATCCGGCGACCCCATGCGGTTAATGTTCGAGAAAGATTTAACGCCTCATCCCCAATATGCCGCTTTTTACAAATGGCTGCAAAACGAATTTCAAGCAGATGCCGTGGTTCACTTTGGAATGCACGGTACAGTTGAATGGTTGCCAGGATCGCCATTAGGAAATACTGGCTATTCTTGGTCAGATATTCTCCTGGGAAATCTGCCACATCTATATATATATGCAGCCAACAATCCCTCGGAATCCATGTTAGCAAAACGGCGCGGTTACGGCGTGCTGATTTCCCACAACGTACCCCCTTACGGTAGGGCTGGATTGTACAAAGAATTGGTCGCATTACGGGATTTAATCGCAGAATATCGGGAAAGCCCAGAGAAAAATTACGTTCTCAAAGAAGCTATATGTAAAAAAATTGTTGATAGTGGATTAGATGCAGATTGCCCATTTGAAGATGCGAAACGGCTGGGTATTCCTTTCACTCCTGAAAATGCCAGGATGTTTAGCGCCCAAGTTTTTGAGAATTATCTAGTCAAGTTGTACGAATATTTGCAAATCCTAGAAAATCGGTTATTTTCATCAGGTTTGCACGTTTTGGGAGAACCTCCCAATGAAGAAGAAATGGCATCTTATTTGAATGCTTATTTTGGGGAAACTCAAGAAACCCGGTTTCTTGGTACCCAAGAAGCTAATCAAATTCGCGATTTGTTGATGCAAACTACTGATGAATTAACTAATCTGCTGCGAGGATTAAACGGCGAATATATTCCCCCTGCGCCTGGGGGTGATTTGTTGCGAGATGGTGTAGGTGTTTTGCCCACTGGACGCAATATTCATGCTTTAGATCCCTATCGGATGCCATCACCTGCTGCTTACGAACGAGGACGAAAAATTGCCAAGAAAATCATCGACCAACATTTGAAAGAAAACGGGCAATATCCGGAAACTGTAGCGGTGATGTTGTGGGGTTTAGATGCGATCAAAACTAAGGGTGAATCTCTCGGCATTCTATTAGAATTGGTAGGCGCTGAACCTGTCAAAGAAGGTACCGGGCGCATCGTGCGTTACGAATTAAAACCATTAGCAGAAGTCGGACATCCTCGCGTTGATGTGTTAGCAAATCTTTCGGGAATTTTCCGGGATAGCTTTGTCAATATTATCGAATTACTCGATGATTTATTCCTACGTGCGGCTGAAATTGATGAACCAGAAGAAATGAATTTTATTCGCAAACACGCTTTGGCGCTGAAAAAACAAGGTGTGGAAAATGCTACTGCCCGGTTATTTTCTAATCCGGCGGGTGATTACGGTTCGTTAGTAAATGACCAAGTTGTGGCTTCTAATTGGGAATCAGGGGATGAGTTAGCCGATACTTGGCAAGGGCGAAATGCCTTCAGTTTTGGTAGAAAAGATAAAGGCGAATCCCGTCAAGAAATCCTCAATCAATTGTTGCAAACTACCGAACGAGTTGTACAACAAATCGATTCGGTGGAATATGGTTTAACCGATATTCAAGAATATTACGCCAACACTGGTGGTTTGAAAAAGGCAGCAGAGAAAAAGCGGGGTAAAAAAGTTAATGCCTCTTTTGTAGAAAGTTTCTCGAAAGATACCACGCCTCGCAATTTAGAAGATTTGCTGCGAATGGAGTATCGCACTAAGTTGCTAAATCCCAAATGGGCTGATGCAATGGCGAATCAAGGTAGCGGTGGTGCTTATGAAATTTCCCAACGGATGACAGCGTTAATCGGTTGGGGTGGTACTGCCGATTTTACGGATAATTGGGTTTACGACCAAGCGGCTGATACTTATGCTTTAGATGAGGAAATGGCGAAGAAATTGCGCGATGCGAATCCGGAAGCTTTCCGTAATATTGTTGGTAGAATGTTAGAAGCAAATGGTCGTGGTTTTTGGCAACCAAGTGATGATAAGTTGCAAAAATTGCGGGAGTTGTACGATTTAACTGATGAAGAACTTGAAGGTGTTACTGTTTGATTAGGAGGTAATTTAAAATGATTAATCCATTAATTGAAAAGGAAATTTCTGCTCAACTGAACAAATTGAGTGATGAACAACAGCAACAAGTGCTAGATTTTGCGCGATTTTTAGCAATGAAAAAACCTGTTGGGGTACCGGGTAAAGAGTTGCTGAAATTTGCTGGTACTATCTCCCATGAGGATGCAAAAATTATGTTAGAGGCAGCAGAGGAAAACTGGGGACAGGCAGATTTGAAAAGGTGGTCTGAATGAGTGGTAGATTCCTACTGGATACAAATATTGCCATTGCTTTCCTAGAAGGAAATGTTTCAGTTCAGCAATATTGTGCAGAGGCTGAAGCTGTATTTGTTACAAGCACTATAATGGGTGAACTCTATTATGGTGCTTATAAGTCGGGAAGAGTAGCAGAGAACCTGGCAAGAATAGAAGAGTTTATAGCTACTAATAATGTCCTCGTGTGCGATACAGAAACAGCAAATTACTATGGACAGATTAGAAATCTTCTACGGCAGAAGGGACGACCTATCCCTGATAATGATATTTGGATTGCTGCTGTTGCTATGCAGCACCAGTTGACGCTTGTATCGCGTGATGCCCATTTTCAAGAAGTTGATGGTTTGTTGATAGAAATTTGGTGAACCTAAAATATAACTCGTTCACTAATTCTTCTTTTAAAACAAACTTAATTGAGTAGGTGGCTGTTCGAGACAATTCCAGGGAAGTGGCGGTACTGATGCGCCGTGCTGTTCTAATAAGTTTTGAAAATAACGGGCAGTATGTGGCGATCGCATTTCCATCGGACAGTGTATAAAAAAATAAATGCGCGTACCCTGACGCAACCATTGGTCTACTCGCACAACCCACTCTTCCAAAAAAGGCTGATTAAACTGCGAGTCAGGATGACTGATAAAACGGATGAGGCTGAAAGGAGCGGTAACGCTTGGTTGCAAAGGCAGTTGGGGTTTGCGTCGTTCGGATTGCACCTGCGGGTCATCTGGCCCACTGTAGATCGATCGCGTATCTAACAAAACCCGTCCCACACCCAATTTTTCCAACAAAGCCGTCAACACACTACCATGCGGTTCAACAAACCAATCCCGATGGCGCACTTCTAATGCTAATTGTGCTTCATTTCTAGGCCAAGCTTCCAAAAAACTTATTAAATCATCCAAAAATGCAGGTTCGTAACTAGGAGGCAACTGAGCAAAAATCGGCCCAAGACGCTCTCCCAAACCGCTCATCTGTTCTAAAAATTTTAAAGCACCAGGAATCGATGGTTGCAGTAAACCATTATGGGTTAATTCTTTTGGCAATTTGAGACAAAATTTAAAGTCAGTCGGCGTTTGTGCCACCCAACGCGCTACAGTTTTTTGGTCGGGTACGGCATAAAAAGTAGTATTGCCTTCTACAGTCGCGAAACGTTCGCTATAAAGTTGCAAAAATTCGCTTTGACGACTCTGCGGAGGATAGAAATCGCCAACCCAACCTTTATAAGCCCAAACAGCACAGCCGATCGAAAAGTTCATGATTCTATAATACTTCTTTGCAGAAGATTGTAGGTAAATGAAGTACACCAAAATGAGTAGGGTGGACAAAAGCCAACTAAAAGTTTAAAACAGTTAGGAAAAAATCCGATCCAATAGAGAATCAAGGTTAAATCAGTTGATTAAGAATATTTTTACTCTGGAAAATATTCTTTCCCGTAAGTTTATGCTAGGTTCAGCCAATTTAAACTAAGGGATAAAGACATGAAACCTGCTGAGATCATCACGCTGATCAAGACTGGTAAAGCTGCTTACAAAATAGGCAAGTATGGCTTGTTTGATAATATAGTACACGGCGGCAAGGATCGTGTAGGTGAAGTACAAATACGGGATAGCAGCTACCGTCTGTGGAAAGTAAAGGTTCGTGAAACAGGCAAGCGGGGGCGCTACCTCAAAATTAGCTCAAAACTAAGCGATGAAGAGATCCTCGCATCCGCAGAAGGTTACAAACCTGGTAAGTATATGTCCATTACACAGGATGAGTGGACAGTATTTGCTCTTTGCACGGAAAATGACGATCCTCAACTTATTTCCTGCGTTCAGAATATTCTCGATCGCTTAGTAAGATAAACTTAGATGCTCAAAAAGTTTAAAGCAAGACTCACATCTAAGGGCAATTTGTGCGATCGCCCCATCGTTAGCTATCTTTTGAAGTAGTGCGATCGCTCTCACCCATTCAATCTAAAAACCAACCTATCCGATTACAAAACATCTAACAATGTCAAATACATTTAGTGCCATCTTTGAAAAAGTAGACGACTGGTATATTGGCTATATTGAAGAATTACCTGGTGCCAATGTACAGGAAAAAACCTTAGAAGAAGCTAGAGAAAGTTTACGTGAAGCAATAGAATTAATACTCATATCTAACCGAGAACTAGCCGAACAAGAACTCTCTGGTAAATCTGTAATTCGGGAACAGATCGAGGTCAATGGGAAAGATTAACTCTCCCATCGCCATCACCTACTTTTAATTATTTACTAAACTTACCTAACGATTCTTTGAAAAGCAGAACTCGGAATCGCCCAACTCAACGCTTCCATCTGTTTAAAAAGTGAATTAGATGGCGCAGTACCGTCAGCAAATCTATACATTTGAATACCTTGAGGCGTAAATTTCAATCTGCCATTAATTCCTACTAACTCACCGTTACTATTTAAGACGGGGCCACCGCTCATGCCATCTTGCACTTCATTGGTGTAACCTAGTTGGTATCCTCTGGGAAGCGATCGCTCTCCTATCATCCCCACAGTTCCCCTCGTCAAGCGAAACGCTCTTGTACCCCAACCGCGAGTATCTTCTATTTCATCTCTGCTTACCCGATGCCAATTAGGGAACCCTGCCGAATAAACGCGATCGCCAATTGATAAAGCATCGGAATCACCGATTTCTACTACTTGATAATCCTCGTTACTAGTAAACTGCACTAATGCTAAATCTTTATTTCCAAATGTTACGGAACGCTGCAAAGAACCTGCATAAGTCAGACCATCAGCAGTCAGAATTGTATGGCGATTTACCCTTCCTTCCCCTACTACATGAGCGCAAGTCAGCGCCGTATAAACTTGTCCTTGCCGACCGATAATTACACCAGAACCAGCCCCATTACTAGACACAATTCTTACCGTTACTTGTCTAGCTATTTCTGCTACTGGCAGATTATTTCGCGTAGGCGTTTGAGCAACTTCTATTGGCAAGTCGATCGGATGGTTTAATTGCTGGGAATCAGTACTAAAAAATGTAATTGGCGATAATACCAAAAATGTAGTTAGAAAAGAAGTCTGAACAGCAGCAACGAGCATAAATTGTGTTTTGTTGGTTTATAGTGGAAAATGTTTGCTTATATTACAAGTATGTGTGATGGAGGTTTACGGCACAGTTCGTTAATTATTGCTTGTAAGTGCTAAATTTATCCCCTATGCCTAACCCAACCGACTATTAGATAATTTTTATTATCACCACATTCACCAATCATCAATATACAATAAATTGAAATAATTTTATTATTAAAAAGCAAAAATATATTTATTGTGAACTTTAAATTCTAGTTTCCGAATTCTTTTTGAATTACCTATGATTTAGCCAACCTGGAAAGTTTAAAAATAACCAGGTTGGCTAAGTTCGCTCGATTATCCACTGAGGCTTAATTAAAAACCATTATTTGGATTGACAGGTCTAGTTCCAGGACGAGTATTTGGGGTAGGACGATTAGGACGAGTAGGACGTGCGCTATTAAATGCTTCGTCAACTACTCTTTCTAAATTTATGCTCCGGCGACGAGGAGTGGTAGAATTACTCGGTCTGAGCGACAGAATAGTACTACCGCTACCGCTTACACCAAAGTTGAACAAACTATCCAAAACTGCATCGGGATTTCGAGCATTTCGGCTATCTAGAGTTAATAACAAATTCTGGGAATTACAACCAGTCGAGTTATTATTAACGTAACAAACTACAGGCAATCTATTGAGAGTACCGGTAGTTATATATAAGTTACTCAGACGACCGCCATTTTGGTCTACTGCTCTGCTTAATCGATCGGAAACTATGCGGCAACGATTTTGAGGAGTATATTCAGGGCCGAACTCAGTAGTACGCCAAGAAATAATTGGTGCAGTGGTTCTTTCGCCTCTTTCTGCGATCGTGGCATAGTTATTTCCTTCGCGAACGCAACGAAAAACCGTGGTTAGTTCTTCAGTTGTTTCTTCTACTGGATAGTCGTCTTCGACTTGTGCTTGTGCCGGAGAAAAGAATCCTACAGTACTAGATAAAACTAGGCTAGATACTAACAGTTGAGACAGTAATTTTTGAGCTTTCATAGGGAATACATTCAGTAGTGCTTACTTTCAAGGTAGTACGTTGTGAGAGCGTTTTACCTCATCCATTTGAATTAACTGACTGGATGATTTGGCCAAATGTTCCATTTAAAAAAAAGCGATCGATATGTGAAAAAAATCAGGTAAATTGTGCAACAGCACGGTGATACCGTTTATTTAAAGTTGCACTAATTCTCAAAATGGATTACAAAACAGCCCGTAACTTCTTAATGGATCAGGGAACCGCACTGATTACCCAGCGAAATCCCGATGACTTATTGATGCGTCTCAAGCAAGGCAAGACACCAGTACCGGGTCAGCTGACATCTATATTATTAGCCCTGAAAATTGCTTTTGACATTTTGCAGGGAGAGGAAAATCTCGATCGACAACTAGTGTACGCATTACATCTGTTGTGTTTTGAGAGTCGCCAACAGTATGAAGCTGGTGTCCGTGCTGGCGTTGAGTGGCCCCCTTTATTGAATGAAGATTTGGGCCGGATCGCGATCGCAGTTAGAAGCATCTTCTGCGGTACTTGGCAGTAGCGATCGCCCCAGAAATCAACAGCTAGAAGGATAGATAAATTTAAAACTCTAGCCTTCATACTTCAGATAGATGTTTTCCAAACAAGATTATCAGGATCACCCAGTTGTGTGATTCCCTCCGCAGTTCCCCCAGTTAAACTAAATATCAATGTAGATGCACCCTGATGACGCCCCTTCTAGAAAAGCAAGGGGTTTTTTATTTCAGACATCAATATTTCTATGCCCCATCTTGCACTGGCTAGCGATTGCGAAGTTGAGCTTCCAATCTGTCCAAATCGTTCTTCAGCAGCACGGTAATTTGTCCGATAATCGGTTTTCCTTGACGCGGCTGGGCAATTTCCAGCCAATAAGCAAAACGATTGCCCAAGCGCAATTCTCCTTGCAGCGCTTCTTGTAAAGGCATGGCTTGGCTGCGCGCTTCCCTCACCGTCTCCTCGCTGGGGTAAGCATAAACTAACTGCGCCCTTTCAAAATCTTGATAAATATCCAAACCGTAAATAACTCGCAGCGACTCCTTCAAGCGATTGGGAGTAATGCCATTAATCATGTCAAATAAGTCTATTCGTTCGCTGCGAATGACATCCTTATCCACTAAAGCAGTAGCTATCCCGGCTGGCTGTACGGAAGCTTCAAAAATAAATCGATGTGCGGGAGTATCGCTTCTGCGGATCGACAATGTTTCTCCAATTTTGGGACGCAGAGTATGATGTCCTTTAATCCAAGCCGCCACGTCTTCTGCTGTTTCACCCGGTAGAGCATTTGCTGAAACGGGAAACAGAAAATATGCAATCGGAAAAATGCACCAATAAAGTAGTTTTTTTCTCAACATTTATTAAAGGATGAAGTATGAAGGATAAAGTATGAAGTGTGAAGGATGAAGGATAAAAATTAAAATAATTCTCTACTTTACTCTCTCATGCCACCCCCCATCGCCCCATCGCCCCATCTCCCCGTCCCCTATTCTCCCATCTTCGTCAATAACTTGGTGCGATCGCAACCTTAATTACTTTGCGATCGCGCATATCGTAAAACACCTGTTCCAAATCTTTCAGGGCTCGCTGTTCGCTAATCAGTAACTCAAATGGAATAGTTCGACTTGCCAACAGAGCTAATCCTTCTCTGACGTAAGTTGGCGTATTGTGAAACACACCTTTGAGCGTGAGTTCGCTGTAGTGCAATTGTTCGGTATTTACCGTAATCGTGGTATCTCGCGGACAACCACCAAATAAGTTTACCGTTGCACCAGGACGCGCACAAGCGATCGCAGTTTCCCACACCGACGGTACACCAGTTGCTTCAATTACCACATCAGCACCCCATCCCTCTGTCAGTTGTTTCACCACTCCCGGGATATCTTGACTTTGCCGATAATTAAAGGTTTCAGTAGCGCCCAACTTTTTACCGATTTCCAACCTTTGGTCATTTCCACCAAATAAAAATACCTCAGGAGGCTGATGAGCCAAAACATCAGGGGGCGCATTCTCAATTACTCTCCCGCTCTCCTGTTCTCCCACTCTCCCATGCGCTAACACGGCAACGAACATCAATCCAATTGCCCCATCTCCCAGCACTACCACTCGATCCCCAGGCTTGGCATTAGAACGGGCTACCCCGTGCAACACGCAAGCCAGCGGTTCAGTCATCGATGCTAAGGTATCGGGCAAATCTTCTGGTACTCGCAACGTATTGTGCTGCACGATTTGAGCCGGAACTTTCAAATATTCGGCAAAAGTGCCATTATTCCAAGTTAAATTCGGGCAGAGAGAAAACTCTTTTCGTTGACAAAAAAAGCATTTCATGCAAGGAGCAGAGTTGTTTGCTACCACTCGATCGCCCACTTGCCAATTTTCCACATTCTCTCCTACCGCCACAATCCGCCCAGATGCCTCGTGACCGAATAAAGTGGGAGGCCGCAGCATTTTAGCATGACCACCGCGACGCCATACCTTCAAGTCAGTGCCGCAGGTAGTCGCTGCTACCACTTGTATGATAACTTCACCTGCGTCTGGAATCGGGTCGATCACTGACTCCAGACGCATATTTTCTTGACCGTAAAGTACCGCAGCTAGCAAAACTTACGAATTCACCGCCGTTAGCGGACGCAACTTCTGTCCTAGAGTATCACGAGCAGGCATTCTCAGGGAAACCAAACAAGGTACTTCTTGGTGGCAGGAACTACAAAACCAATAAATCTCGTTGTGGCGAATGTGGCGAAGTAAGGAACTTCCACAAAGTAAACAAGCATTATTCCGGGAATTCATAATCTGCTGCCTCTTGATTAAAATGCGTTAATTAAATAAAGATTGATAAATGACTTGGGCGACGAATTTAGCCTAAAATTGGCGATTTCTTTGTTTAGCACGATTCGCGCAATATTGGGCCGTTAACTGCATAGTTTTTTTATCTCTGCATCGAGGCTTAGGGAACGGTAATAATAGCTTTATCTCATTTTTATAATCGATCGAGCTATTTCAAACTCTGCACTCTAAAGCTCGGTTTTTACTCTTCTTTATTTCGTCTATTCTGGCTCTTTCCATCGCCTTACTCTCCCTATTGCCTCTAAATTAGTCTTGTTTGTATTTATCCATTCGTTTTATAAATTAACCTTAATTACCTATAAATTGACGAGGTTGGTTAACATTGACGAATGTTTTACTCCCTGAATTTCACGAGGTCGTGATTGGTTTGAACTTGTTTATGGTTTCACTATAAATGTGCTTCTTTAGTTACCTCATCTATCTTGAGGCTAGTTCTCTCTTCGGTAGTTACGTACACAAATTTACGGAACTTAACTTTTGTTTTCTTTGATCCCCATCTATTTTCCCTCTAATAACTTAGATAAATAAGTGAGTTTGGCCTAAGTAATAGTGGAAATTACTTAGAAAAAACAATACCAATTAATTACTTACGTAAAATTACAGTGATAAAATCAATTTATTCAATCTAGTCAATAGAGTTACTTCTTTTTTTTAAGAAATTATGTAGTCTAATGCAGCGAAAGTACTTAACTCTTTTTCCACAAGTTATTTATACCTATTCATTTGATTTTGCTACATAAATCTCCCTTCAATCTCTATGCAATAGCAAATGTAGCAAAATTTTAGGAAATCTCAAATTGATGTAAGAACGGTTTAGCACGGGAGCGGAAAAAATCACCGGAATTAAGTTGTAGCAATTCTTTACAATTTGGCGAAAAGAAACATTTCTTAAAAATGAACGAGTACGGAGCATAGAGGATATCGCGAACGGCTAAGAAAGCGATCGTTCGAGGACGCCCTCTGCTAAAAAACTAAA
Source organism: uncultured bacterium (assembly GCA_964546365.1). Lineage (GTDB taxonomy): Bacteria > Cyanobacteriota > Cyanobacteriia > Cyanobacteriales > Aerosakkonemataceae > DATNQN01. The sequence goes on from CAZJJR010000025.1 coordinate 35,783, forward strand.
GAAATAGCGCGTATTTTTCTAAATAAAACTACTGATGGTTTATAACAAAATCAAGTTTCAGGATGAATTACTATGAAAGTCGAACATCCCAATGCCGAAAAGCCCACCCCTGAAGAATTAGCGCAACTGGAAAGGCTCCAAAGAGCGATCGAAAATGCCGTGGCGGATGGGAAAATTTCTCGCCAAGAACTCGACAATATCAGGGCAGTCACTTTTGCCGATCGCAAAGTAACTGTCGCCGAACTCGAACTATATAGGAAACTCGTTCTCGATAAAATAGAAAAGGGAGAGCTAGAGTACGATTGGTAAACTCATCTCACAATTCTGGAGCGCGATCCAACACAACTATTACCAATTGCTTTAACCGTGTCATTTATCTTTCC
>CAZJJR010000026.1:0-14409 GCA_964546365.1 uncultured bacterium
TCCGCACTTTTTTTTAAAAGCGATCGGGCTACTAATTAGTTTAAGTTTTGGTTTGGTTCTGTCGGGACATTGGAGTACGTTTTTGCAGTACTTAAACTCGACATTATTTAATAGTACCGAACCACTTTTCGGCCTAGATATTACCTTTTATATTTTTACATTGCCATTTTGGGAACTCTTGGAATTTTTTTTTTTTTTTATATTTTTATACGCTTGGATAGCGGTTGCCCTAATTTACTTACTTTCGGGAAAAAGCCTTAGTAACGGATTATTCTTAGGGTTTACTCAACAACAACAACGCCATTTATATGCTCTTGGTAGCGCTGTTAGCCTCTGTTTATCTTTTAGTTTTTGGCTGCGTCGTTATGAGTTAGTTTATTCAACTCGTGGTGTTATGTACGGCGCAAATTATACAGATGTAAAAGTGCAATTGCCTCTTTATTTATCGATTGTTTTTATATATTTTTTATTGGCAATAATAGGCTTGTTTAAAATTTTATTTTGGGATTTAAAAATAACTAAAAAAACCAGACAAATAGAAAAACTTTTATTGTTATGCTTACTAGTGTTTTCCCTTACTTCTTTAGGAGTTCCAGAACTAGTACAATATTTAATAGTTCAACCTAACGAACTAGCACGGGAACGACCTTATATTCAGCGCAGTATTAGGCTAACCAGACAAGCATTTAATCTAGAAAAAATCAAAACTGAAACCTTTAATCCTACAGGGAAACTTTCTTATGCTGACATCAAGAGAAACGATTTAACTATTCGCAATATCCGTCTTTGGGATAATCGCCCACTTTTGCAAACAAATCGTCAATTACAACAAATTCGACCTTATTATAAATTTCCCAGTGCTGATATCGATCGCTACACGTTAAAAGAAGATAATCTAACTACAAAACGACAAGTCATCGTAGCGGCAAGAGAAATAGATTATAGCAATGTACCCCAACAAGCGCAAACCTGGATCAATAAACATTTAATTTATACTCACGGTTACGGTTTTACTATTAGCCCTGTTAATATTACTGGCGAAGGTGGACTTCCATACTATTTCGTTCGAGATATTGGTGATGGTTTATCAAACAACAGCAGTAATGGAAGTTTACGAACTTCTAGCCCGGAAATTCGTAACAGTATTCCAATCGCTAATCCGCGAATTTACTATGGAGAAATAACCGATAATTACGTGATGACAGGAAACAATATTCAAGAATTAGATTATCCTAGTGGAGACGAAAATGTTTATAACACTTATGATGGTGAAGGCGGCATCAGCATCGCTTCTTGGTGGAGGCGTTTATTATTTGCTAAATACCTAAAAGATTGGCAAATGCTACTGACTAACAATTTTACTTCTCAAACTAAGTTGTTATTCCGTCGCAACATTAATCTTAGGGTAAAAAATATTGCTCCTTTTCTGCGTTACGACAGTCAACCTTATTTAGTTGCTGCCGATGCTTCATATCAGAATGGCAAAAAGAAAAAACTTCGATTGAGAGTACCAAGTTATCTCTACTGGGTAATTGATGCTTATACAATTAGCGATCGCTATCCTTATTCAGAACCTAATGAAGAAAAATTTAACTATATCCGTAATTCTGTCAAAGTTGTAATTGATGCTTATCACGGTGATGTAGAATTTTATGTTGCCGATCCTAGCGACCCAATTATCAAAACTTGGAGTAGCATATTTCCTAAAATGTTTAAACCCCTGGATGCTATGCCAAATACTCTTCGCAGTCATATCCGGTATCCAGTAGACTTATTCAATATTCAATCTAATCGATTGCTAACTTATCACATGATCGACTCCCAAGTGTTTTACAATCGAGAAGACTTATGGCAATTACCTACAGAAATTTATGCCAGTGAACCACGAACAGTTGAACCTTATTATTTAATCATGAAGTTGCCAACGGAAAAGCGAGAGGAATTTATTTTGCTTCTTCCATTTACCCCCGTACAACGTAATAATTTAATTGCTTGGTTAGCAGCGCGATCGGACGGAGAAGAATATGGAAAACTTTTATTATATCAGTTTCCCAAACAAAAACTCGTGTACGGACAAGAACAAATAGAAGCCTTAATTAATCAAGATCCAGCTATTTCCCAACAAATCTCTTTATGGAATCGGCAAGGTTCAAGGGTTATCCAAGGTAACCTTTTGGTAATTCCGCTCGAAGAGTCTTTACTTTATGTTGAACCCCTTTATCTAGAAGCAGAACAAAACAGCTTACCAACTTTAGTAAGAGTAATTGTAGTTTATGAAAATCGCATAGTGATGGCAGAAAATTTGGAGCAAGCATTCCAAGCAATTTTCCAAACAGAAGAACTTACTCCCGCTATTATTAGACCCGTTTAATTGACTTGATTTTTTAATAGAAGTATTGCCCCTTTAACTTAGTTGTTGGTGCTTCTAAAGAGTCTACTAGTCTTTCTAAATTTTCTACTTTAGTAGCAAATTTATATTGAAATTGCTGAAAATTAGCGAAATCTTTTGAGTGAGAAAAGCTACTGTTATTAAATGTGGTAAACGTCGTAATTCTTTCCAGGCAAGCATTTAAAATAGCTATAAATTCATATCGATTGAAAGAGGTAGGACTATCATCGGAAAAAGTTAAGCTACTTGGTACAGAACTATAAACATTTAGCAAACGTTGCAATACTTGTAACACCCAATCAGTTTGTTCTAATTGCGGATGCTGAGAAACAGAATTTAGTTGAACCATGTATCTTAACCCTCGCTGATTTATCAAAAGCGTTCAAGTATATTACAACACTTTGTTGCTACTTGATGTCCAGTGTATTACGAAATTCTACTGAAGATAATACCTTGTTTCTGCCAAATCATCCGGAACGATCGGTAATTTTACGAATTGACCAAAAAAATATGTTATAGTTTGGCATTAGTGAGCTTTAGCCTGCTTTTGGCCCAGGAAAATGTAATTCTGGTTACATTAGTAAAAACAATAACTTTTAAGCAAAAAATTTTAGACTGAAATTAGTTCTAGGGTTTAAACTTTATTTAAAACTAAGGGTGCCAATAAATCAGCCATGCTAAATTTTGAATATGAATTTTACCAAAAATCGATTTTTAAAATTTCGTGAATCTCAAATTTCGACATACTTAATCAAAATAGCATTAATCGCTGTTGCTTATGTTTTAGGTGGGAAATTAGCAGTTTCTATTCCAGGAGTAAATCTTTTAGGTTCCTCTGTATGGCCACCTGCCGGAATTGCACAGGCTAGCTTACTTTTATTTGGACTACGTTTTTGGCCTGGGGTAGCTTTAGGTGCTTTTTTATTTGACGTGATAGACCTCAAACCATCGTTAATGTTTGGGTTAGGAGCATCTTTTGGTGCTGGTTTTCAAGCAGCATTAGCAGCATTTTTATTACATCGCTTTGGTTTTCGCATATCTCTTTCTTCCTTGAAAGATGTTGTTAAGTTAGTGGTTTTTGGTGCTATTTTGGCAACTCAAATTAGTTGCACGCTGGGAGCTTTACGTTTGTGTTTAACTGGGTTGACTCCTTGGAGCGAATATTGGCAAGTGCGTTGGAATTGGTGGTTAGGAGATGCGATGGGCGTAATTATTTTTACCCCATTGTTGTTGATTTTTTACCAAAACTACAAACCAGCAAATAAAAAACATAAGAATGGCAATAAAAATGTTAAAGAAGCTGTTTGGTTATTAATTTGGCTGGTCTTATTAGTTACCGTAAGTTGGGTGGTTTTTGCATCTAAAAACGTCGGTTCAATTTCTCGTTATCCCTTAGAATATTTGCCTTTCCCTCTAATAATTTGGGCAGCCATTCAATTTGGCCAACGGGGTGCTATTCTGTCTTCATTTATAGTTTCATGTATTGCGATTTGGGGTGGTTCTCAGGGAGGAGGGCCTTTTATTACCAAAGCTGAAAATGTCAGTCAAGCTATCTTATTTTTACAAGCTTTTATGGGCGTAATTACCATTACGTCGCTCCTCCTAGCAGCTACAGTTGCCGAACGCGCTTCCGCAGAAAATTTGTTGCGCCAGAGTGAAATTAAGTATCGAGAATTAGTAGAAAGTGCTAATAGTATTATTTTACGAATTGACACTTTAGGCAACATTACTTTTTTCAATGAGTTTGCTCAAAAGTTTTTTGGTTATAGCGAAGAGGAGATTATTGGTAAAAATGTTATCGGTACGATTTTCCCCGTGAAGAAAAACGCCCAAACTAAATTATCAATAATGTTGGCAGATATTTTTCACCATCCAGACAGATATGTAAATTGTGAAAATAAAAATATCCGCTGCAATGGTGAATTAGTTTGGGTATCTTGGGCCAATAAGGTACTAACCGATGAAGATGGTAATTTAACAGGAGTGCTTTGTGTCGGTACGGATATTACAGCTAAGAAAAAGGCGGAACTCGCGCTAAAAAAATTGAATGAAGAGTTAGAAACTAGGGTTGAAGAAAGAACTATTACCCTCAGACAAATTTTAGAAAAGTTAAGATATCAACAAGAACAGTCAGAACGTTTGCTATTGAATATTTTACCGGAAGCAATCGCCGAACAATTAAAGCAGGGAACCAATACGATTGCCGATACTTTTGCAAATGCTACGGTGTTATTTGCGGACATAGTAGGTTTTACTCAACTAAGCGCTCGCGTTTCTCCATCGGAATTGGTTCGTTTGTTAAATGAAATTTTTTCCACATTTGATTATTTAGCTGAAAAACATGGTTTAGAGAAAATCAAAACTATTGGTGATGCGTATATGGTAGTAGGAGGATTGCCGATGCCTAGAAGCGATCATGCAGAAGCGATCGCAGAAATGGCTTTAGATATGCAAAAAGCTATTACCCAGTTTGGCACTTCTCATGGAGAAACTTTTAGTATCAGAATTGGTATTAACAGTGGGCCAGTTGTAGCAGGGGTAATCGGGATTAAAAAATTTATCTACGATTTATGGGGAGACACCGTTAATACTGCTAGCCGGATGGAATCTCATGGTTTGCCTGATTGCATACAGGTGACATCTGCTACTTATGAATTGTTAAAGGATAAATATTTGTTTGAAAATCGCGGTTCTATCCACATCAAAGGAAAAGGGGAAATGATTACTTACTTCCTGACCGGAAAAAAATCTCTCCCCTCAAATTCGGCTAAAGTATTAGTTTAGTTTTTAGATGCCGATCGGGTGGTAAAGCGCTCGGCATTACTGTCCCAAATAGGCTTCTAAAACTTGTGGATTTTTCTGAATTTCTGTGGGAGTTCCATCCGCGAGATTGCGCCCCTCTGCTAATACCCAAACGCGATCGCATAAGGACATAATTACGTCCATATTGTGTTCGATGATCAAAAAAGTCATGCCTTCTTGGTTCCATCCCACGATGTAATCGCAAATGCGATCGATCAGCGCCGGATTAACTCCAGCCGCAGGTTCATCTAACAAAATCAGCTTGGGATTCGTCATCAAAGCCCTAGCCATTTCTAGCAGTTTGCGCTGTCCGCCCGATAATGCGCCTGCATAAGCACCTACCATGTGGGCTAATCCGACTGATTCTAAAATCGTCATCGCCCGTTCTCTTAATTCTTTTTCTTCCTGAATTATCTGTTTGGGCTGCAACCAAACATTCCAAAAGTTTTCTCCCGTTTGTTTTTGGGCTGCTAATAACATATTTTCCATCACGGAAAGTTTGGATAGCACTCTAGCTACCTGAAACGTGCGAACCATACCCATCTGAGCAATTTGGTAAGGCTGCAAATTTTGAATCTGTTCTCCATCAAAAATTACTCGTCCCCGATCCGGACGAATAAAATTAGAAAGTAAGTTAAAAAGAGTTGTTTTTCCAGCTCCGTTTGGCCCGATCAATCCGGTAATGCTACCTTTTGCTACCTCAATATTGGTATTATCAACTGCCTTTAAGCCACCAAAGTTTTTGCCCAGTCCAAAAGCTGCCAGTAAAGCAGGTTGCGGTGGTTTGCCGGGTGGTGGGGTATTTTCCACCTGTGTCAAAATATCTTCAATATCAGTTTGCGGCTGGTTTAAGGGAATGTAATTTTGTTCTTTTTCTGCCATGTTTTTAATTTATGCGAGCTTTTACGTAAAGATCAATTTCCTTGGTGATTTTGAATGCTGACTGCTTTTTTATCTGCCAAGGGTTAGTTCCTCTTTTTTACCTAAAATACCTTGCGGTCGCATCATCATTAAAACGATTAGTAATAAACCAATTACCATGATCCGAAAAGCACCCAACCGTGCATCATCAAAAGGTAGAATTTCTGGTAAAACAAAACGGGTTAGGGTGTTATAACCCCAAAATAAAACGGCTCCTAAAATTGTGCCGACATTATTTCCAGCGCCACCTAAAACTACAATAGTCCAAGCTTCAAAAGTGGTGAGGGGAATAAAATCATCTGGGTAAACAGAGGTTTGTTGCCAAGCGTAGAAAGAACCTGCTATTCCGGCGATCGCACCTCCTAACATGAGAGATTGCAGCTTGTACCAGAAAACATTTTTACCCAAAGCTTTGGGAACTTCTTCATCTTCGCGAATTGATTTCAAAACGCGACCCCAAGGCGATCGCGCTAACCGCTCCAATTGCCAGAATACCAAAGCTAATACTGCGAGCAACAGCAGCATTAACCCAGCTTTGTACGTGTAGTTATAAAGCGCGATCGCGCCAGCAATATAAATTGCTATTTCCAATGACAAACCAAAAATTAGCAAAACTACGGAACCGATCGGCGTTTTGCCTTGCGCTTTAGCTTGCTGCGATGTTTTAGAGAACCACTGCCAAAAAGACCGCGCGACGAGAAATGCGATCGCGCTTAGCAATCCGATCATCGCTAATCTCATTAATAAATTTGGATTCCAACGTGCCAGGGGTAAAGGAAAACCCTGTACGCCAAAGGTTCCTCTCGTCAGCCATTCTTCATTGAGTACCACCAAACGAACGATTTCCGCTACTCCGATCGTCACGATTGCCAGATAATCTTCCCTCAGCCGCAGAGTTGATAAACCCATCAAAAGCCCCAACAGCGCTGCTACAGCAGCACCAAGAATTACCGCTAACAGGATCGGAGTACCATTTAAAGAAAGCATCATGGTGGTATAAGCGCCCACCGTCATGAAGGCAACGTGTCCGAAGTTGATCAAACCAGTGAAGCCCCATTGTAAATTCAGCCCTAGACTGAATAGAGCGGATATCCCTGTGGAAATTGCTAAAAAAACAAGATAATTAACCATGCGGCCTTTCAGATATAGAATAATGACAAAACTTCAAGGGTGCGTCATCATACCCCGATACAGGGTGAATGTGCTTGTCAAGCAGTTACGCTAACGCATTCTACCGTAGCGGGGTAAGCGGTCAGTATCAACAACCACTTTGATTTTGAGGATGGCGGGATTAAAGGTAGATACAGCCTCGATCGCTCAGATCGATATCGCCAGTTTGCTTAACTAGCGATCGTCAATTCCTTTTGCTAAATACCTAATCTTCAATCCGAAAAGAGAGCATTGCCGATTTCTCTTCAAAAATAGTTTCCCATTGCCAAATGCCATTTTTCCAACTTTGCTTGCCTATGGATTTATCTGTAAAGGCAACCTAAAATCTAGGCTATTTAACTTAAAAGCTGTCACGTTGATTATTCTAGCTGAGGTGGGGGGGAGGAAAAAGATCGGTAACGCAAAAGCAAGTGAATGGGTAATTGTTAAAGCGAATCGGCATAAATCCTCAATCTCAAATCTACTATCTTGGCAAATATCGCTTCCTTCCAGGTTTTTCGCTTATGAATTTTCTTAGGTCTAGATTATTACGGTTAACTTACCAAATGGCCAGTTTAGTCGATCAGCTTTCTGATGAAGACTTACAAATAGCTTGGCGTGTCTTACAATCTGTTTATTACGACCTTTATATGCTAAAAGCAATTCACGAGGCAAAGCGATCCGTGCAGCCAGGAGATAGTATGTCTTATGAAGAGGCCGTAAGAGTTTTGCGATTACCGTAATTTTCCTTTAACATCTTCAAATTATGTATGCAAAACGCCCCGTGAGTTTAGAAGTGCGGTACACGAGATCTTTTCTAGTTGATCTGAAAAACTTAGAGTATGCTGCACGGGAACGCATTTACGAAGTTGTGTTTGAAAAATTTAAAAAGATCGATCGCATTCAAGACCTACCTGGATTGCATCGCCTAGATACCGATGGCATATTTTATCGTTTCAGTGTAGATAACTATATGATTGGCGTGGAGTTAACGGGAAATCTGGTGAAGTTTTTGCGGGTTTTACCTAAACCTGATATTTAAATAGTAAAAAAAGGAAGAGTCAGAAGCAAAGAAAAAGGAGAATGGAAAGACAACTAGAAGTAAATAATAATTTATAGCTTTGCTTGAGGGAAAACATCTCAAAAATTAAATAATATAAATCGGCAAAACTACTGAAAAAGCGGAAACGATCGAGTTACAGCAGTTTCCAGTTAAGTAAAGTACGGGATAAAAACCCGGTTTCTTCAAGAAACCGGGTTTTTGTTAGCAGTTATGCGTACCTCATTTACTTGGAAAGTGCTGTAACTTCTAAAACACATTAAGTAATCCTTTCTCGCCTTTAACTTCTCTATCTTGGCAGTGCATAAAAAAACTCGCGATCGCATTTCAAACCAAAATGCCATAGCTGAAGAGATTTTCCTCTCGGCTAATCTTACGTTTTCTAGCTGTTGAGTTTCCTTCAACCCCCGTAACGTAAACTGTTAAAGACAATTGACGAATGGAATTTGTTATGGACGCAGCTGCACTATGGCAACGTTACCAAGATTGGCTTTACTACCATGAGGGATTGGGATTTTACCTCGATATCAGTCGGATGGGCTTTAACGATGCCTTCGTGGAAGAGTTAAAACCAAAGTTTGACCAGGCTTTTCAGGATATGGCGGCGTTGGAAGCCGGAAGTATCGCTAATCCCGATGAAAACCGAATGGTGGGTCACTACTGGCTACGCAATCCCGATCTTGCCCCCACACCAGAAATTCGGCAAGATATTATCCAAAATATTGAAAACATCGAAAATTTTGCCCGAAAAGTTCATAACGGAGATATTCATCCCCCATCCGTTCACAAATTTACTGATATTATTTCGATCGGTATTGGCGGTTCCGCACTTGGCCCGGAATTTGTCGCCGAAGCCCTTGCCCCCAATTTTCCACCCCTAGACATCCACTTTATCGATAATACCGATCCGGCAGGGATCGATCGCATTCTCACCAAACTAAAAGACCGCCTCGGTAGCACGATGGTAATCGTCATATCCAAATCTGGTGGCACGCCGGAACCCCGCAACGGCATGATCGAAGTGAAAAACGCTTATGCAGCCAAGAATTTAGACTTTACTCAATATGCGGTTGCCATCACTGGCGTTGGTAGCAATCTAGACAAACAAGCGAAATCAGAAGGCTGGCTAGCCACCTTCCCGATGGAAGACTGGGTGGGAGGACGCACCTCAGAATTGTCCGCCGTCGGTTTATTACCGGCTGCTTTGCAAGGAATAGACATTCGCGCCATGTTAGAAGGCGCTAAAGAAATGGACGCCGCCACCCGCGTACCGGAGATTAAAAATAATCCCGCCGCCTTGTTAGCACTCTCCTGGTACTTCGCCGGAAATGGCAAAGGGGAAAAAGACATGGTAGTGCTGCCCTATAAAGATAGCTTGTTACTATTTAGCCGCTACCTCCAGCAATTAGTGATGGAGTCTTTGGGGAAAGAAAAAGACCTCAACGGCAATACAGTCTACCAAGGTATCGCCGTTTACGGTAATAAAGGCTCGACCGACCAACACGCCTACGTGCAACAATTGCGAGAAGGCGTCCCCAACTTCTTCGCTACTTTTATCGAAGTATTGGAAGACCGTCAGGGTTCATCAATCGAAATCGAAGCGGGAGTGACATCTGGAGATTATTTATCTGGTTTTCTGCAAGGCACTCGCACAGCGCTTTACGAAAATCAACGAGGTTCGATTACCGTCACGATTCCCCAAGTCAATCCTCGCATGGTGGGAGCGTTGATTGCTTTGTACGATCGCGCTGTTGGTTTGTACGGTTTCCTCGTTAACATTAACGCTTATCATCAACCAGGAGTAGAAGCTGGCAAAAAAGCCGCCGCCGCTATTTTGGATTTGCAAAAACGAGTAGTCAAGATTATTCAAGAAGAAGGCGCTGCTCTCTCTTTAAGCCAAATTGCCGATAAAGCAGGGGCAACAAACGAAATAGAAGCAATTTACAAGATTTTGCGCCATCTAGGATCTAATAATCGCGGTATAGTTCTTCACGGTAATCCGGGTCAGCCAAATACTTTAAAAGTTTCTGCCAGTTAAAGCTAGGGACTAGGTGCTAGGGACTAGGGGCTAGGGTAAGAAGTGGCTACAAATCTTGGGTCTGGTGGAATTAAGAACGTCTCAATTGACAGAGCGGTTGCTATAAATAGCGGGGTGGGGATGACCCACCCTAATTTTTTTATATTAAATCCGACTAAAATAGTCGTCTTTTTCATATCATACTTTGGTTATCTTTTGTTACTCGATTAACAAATTTTTATATCCTCCGAGCTAGACTTAAAGCAAAGCCTGAATTCCAAACAGGATATTTAGTTATAAAAGGTTTAGTTTATGAGTTTAAGAACGATCGAAATTCACCCGCTAACTTCTGTTACAGCGGGCGTCAGTCAGTTTTATACTCCCCAATCAAGTAATGAAACGATGCTGGTACAACTGCCAGCCAACACAATTGAAGATTTATTCGTACACAGACACCAAACCGACCAGTTATTAGTAGTAAAAGGAAGCTTTGTACTGGTTACTTTAGAAAATCGACGCTACCATTACACTCTTCTGAGCGATTGCGAACCCAGAGTAGTCACCGTTCCCGCTGGCGTGCTTCACGGTGCGATCAATCTTAATTCAGAGCCATGCTTGCTGGTGAATGCCGTATTGCGACATGGCCCACGCCTCGAACGAGACTACCGCCCCGCCAAGCCACCTTTTCCTTACGATTTGGAAATAGCTAAAGCTTTAGTGAAAGAATATCGCTGCCCAGTGCAGGTGTGAGGAGTAGCTAGCCATGACGCAGAGAAGTACAGAACGCCCTCAGCGCCGTCGCTCGTGGGCTGAACCTTTCAAAATAAAAGTAGTAGAGCCGTTAAAGATGACAACGCGCTCTTACCGAGAACAAGCGATCGCTGAAGCTGGTTATAACACTTTCCTGTTGCGATCGGAAGATGTCTACATCGACCTGCTCACCGATAGCGGCACCTCCGCCATGAGCGATTACCAGTGGGCTGGTATGATGCTGGGAGATGAAGCCTACGCGGGTAGCAAAAACTTTTACAACTTAGAAGAAACCGTTCGCAAGTACTACGGCTATCCTTACATCGTGCCAACTCATCAGGGACGGGGTGCGGAAAACCTGATATCCCAACTATTGATAAAACCTGGTGATTACGTTCCCGGCAATATGTATTTCACCACCACCAGGCTGCATCAAGAGTTAGCAGGCGGCACTTTTGTCGATGTAATAATTGACGAAGCTCACGACCCCACTTCCCTGCATCCTTTTAAAGGTAATCTAGACTTGCAAAAGCTAGAAGACTTAATTAAAAAAGTCGGTGCAGAACGCATTCCTTACATCTGCGTAGCCGCCACCGTCAATATGGCGGGCGGGCAACCAATTTCGTTGGCTAACCTCCGGGAAGTTCGCCAATTATCCCAGAAACACGGCATCAGAATTATCCTTGATGCTACCCGTGCAGTAGAAAATGCTTACTTCATCCAGCAGAGAGAAGAAGGCTATTGCCACAAGTCAGTAGCGGATATTTTGCGAGAAATCTGTTCCTACTCTGATGGCTGTACCATGAGTGGTAAGAAGGATGCGCTCGTTAATATCGGTGGTTGGTTGGCATTGAACGATCGCGACCTTTACGAAGAAGCTAGTAATCTAGTTGTGATCTATGAAGGTTTGCACACCTACGGCGGCATGGCGGGACGAGATATGGAAGCGATGGCTCGTGGAATTGTCGAATCAGTGCAAGACGATCATATCCACGCTCGTGTCGGACAGGTGGAATATCTAGGGCAGAAGTTAGTAGATTGGGGCATCCCCATTGTTTTACCAGTTGGCGGTCACGCCGTTTACTTGGATGCCAAGCAATTTTTCCCCCACATACCCCAAGAAGAGTTTCCCGCCCAACGTTTAGCAGCCGAACTCTATGTAGAGGGTGGAATTCGGGCAATGGAACGAGGTATTGTTTCAGCTGGACGAAATAAGGAAACTGGCGACCACTACTATCCCCAATTAGAACTAGTGCGTTTAACTATCCCCCGCCGCGTGTATACTCAAGCACACATGGACATCACTGCCGAAACAGTGGAAGAGGTTTATTACAATCGGGAAAAAGTGCGCGGATTGAAAATGATTTACGAACCGAAATACCTTCGCTTTTTCCAAGCCAGGTTTGAGTTACTTTAAAAGCTGTTTATTTTTCCGGTCGGGGGTTTTTTCAGTGAATTAAGATTCTCAATTGTTGATTTTAATTAAATAAAAAAGGTGGGCATTGCCTACCTTTTTTTTAATCTGGTTTAATCGTGCAGTAAGCTGGGGTAAGTCAGCACGAAAACGTCTCTGGTTCCGGTTTGAGGTAAAATAGGTTTAACCGGAGTAGTGTAGTGTAAAAAATCGCGATCGTTAACCAATAATACTTCTCCGGGATGAAGCACTTTCTTAAAAACAGGCTTTTCTTTTTTAGCAGTATATAAGTGAGTTTCTGCACCATCAACATTGTCTCGATCGATGGCGAAAATACCGACGTAATCGCAGCCATCTCTGTGGATGCCTTCCGGTGCTGGATTACCAAAATTATTAGGAGAACAAGTAATGCGAATTTGATGAACTCCTATTTCTACACCAGAGCTAAGTTTGCAGTATTGCTGAAATTCCCAAATTAACTTTTGAAATTCATCGAGTGCGACAAGTGCATCGTCAATTTCAGCATACTCCCTTCTAACATCGCCAATTAAGGGATTATAATCTTTGCTTTGTAAGAAATAACCATGAGGTAGCTTAGATATCCGATCGTCGGTGACTAAAAAACGAGATAATCTCCTAGAACGATACTTACCTTTTATATAAGGATCGACAGGTAACTCTCTAAAAAATCGCTTAAACCCTTCTAATTTAATAGAATCTACTTTTTCTAAAGCGAAGCTAATTCCGTAAGCAGATTTCGTTGAATCTAATAAAGTCTGCATAGCTTTTTACTCCTTAGAGCTTGATCCCCTTAAATATTTTTTCTTAAAGAGGCTTATATGCTCAGTATAGATCGATTTTTCTAAAATTGTCGCTAATTAGACTACAAAAAGTACAAACTTATGGTATATGTTTCAACTAAAAAATTACTTAAGTAGGGTGAGCATTAACCATCTAATTGGCAATACTCACCGTAACAAAATATAAAACTTTATAATTTTTACTTAAGTAAAACTAAGTACGCACCGCTTTTACCAGTGCCTCGCACGCCCGCAAGAAAATTGCCACATCTACCCCCAGCCCAACATATTGCACTCCCAAATCAATCCACTGTTTGGCAATTTCTGGATTATCGGCAAAAGTACCAGCAGCTTTGCCAGCATTGCGGATACTGGTAACGCACTTCTGCATGAGGTCACTTACGCGAGAATCTCTCACCTGTCCGGGGATACCCAGAGATTGGGACAAATCGTAAGGGCCGAGAAAAATTACGTCAATATGGGGAGTGGAAACTATTTCTTCGATATTTTCCACTCCCCGCGTGCCTTCAACGTGAACGATCACTAAAGATTCCTCGTTCAGTTTATCTGTGATTTGCGTACCCGCAGAGGTGTATAAGCCAGCACGAGTATTGAAAGAAAGCCCACGGGAACCAAGAGGACTATATTTAGAATTCCTGACAACTGCTTCGGCATCTTCCTTGGTTTCTATTTGCGGTACTTGCACCCCTGCACTGCCAATATCAAGGGCGCGTTGGATTTGGGGCGGGTCATTTTTGCGGACGCGGACGACGGGTGCTAATCCCACGCAATCGGCTGCCCGACAAAGGTCTTCCGCTGCTAGGGTATGCAGGGGCCCGTGTTCCATGTCTATCACTGCAAAGTCAAATCCTGCCAGTCCGCAGATTTCAATAAATGCAGGATAAGCGCAGTTGATAAAAGGGCCAATTACTACTTCGCCCTGTTTGAGTTTTCGTTTCAGTTGGTTGTCACGCATTGGTTAGTGTTAAGCTGTTCCCATCTAGGCAAGGAAATCTTGATAAAAAACCTCTAGTGTCGATAACTTTCCGCCTAGACTTGACCTATTCTAGGGGTTAAGTAGGCTAGCCATCTTTACTCCCATGCCCT
>CAZJJR010000026.1:14481-15057 GCA_964546365.1 uncultured bacterium
GGCTACTCAGTGATTACTGCTGAGGATGGTGTTGAAGCGTTGGAATTCGTTGAAACTTATCGTCCTCACTTGTTAGTCACTGACATTATGATGCCTCGAATGGACGGCTATGAACTAGTACGACAAGTTCGTCAGCGTCCTGAATTTCGCTTGCTACCTGTAATTTTATTAACCGAACGAAGAAGTACGGAAGAACGCATTCGCGGTTATGAATTAGGATGCGATCACTATTTGCCTAAACCTTTTGAAATTAACGAACTGGGGGCAATAATTCGCAACTTGTTGGAACGACAGATAGTTCAATCTGAATTGTTGGTTAGAAAGCAGGAACAGACAAAATCTACTACGCTGCTTAGTACGCCAAAAACAATTTTAAAGGGCTGCAAGTTGAGTAAGCGAGAACAGGAAGTACTGGATTTAATTACTCATGGTCTATCTAATGCCGAAATTGGCGATCGTCTTCATTTGAGTGCCAGAACAATTGAGAAGTATGTCAGCAGTCTCCTGAGAAAAACTACTACTAGTAACCGAGCCGAATTAGTGCGTATTGCGATGGAACAACATTTAGTTGAATAG
>CAZJJR010000026.1:15067-35569 GCA_964546365.1 uncultured bacterium
TATTAATTGATAAATGGTAATTGACGATCGGGGTAAAATATAGTATGAGTTATCAATTAAAAAATATAATTAATACTTCCCCTTACCCCATCATCAATTTTGACTTACCAATCTTTAGTCTTTTACTGTTAAAACTTGATTTTTGACAATGTATTCTAGTAGACCTTCACAGGCATCTAATAATATGTCAATTACTTGGTTAAATCCTTCTGGCCCACCATAGTAAGGGTCTGGTACTTCTTTGATGTGATGACGAGTGCAAAAGTCACACATTAGACGTACTTTGTCTCGATACTTACCATTGGGATCGAGGTAAAGGATGTTTTGATAATTTTCCCGATCCATCGCCAAAATTAAATCGAATTCCTCAAAATCTGCCTTTGTGAACTGACGGGCTTTTCCTTCTAGCTTAATTCCTCTCATTTGAGCTGCCGCAGTCATGCGTCTGTCTGGGGAACTGCCAATATGATAGCTAGAAGTGCCAGCGGAGTCGCAAATAATGCGATCGCTTAACTCTTCTCGTTCGATGAGATGTTTCATGATATTCTCTGCCGATGGCGATCGACAAATGTTACCCAAGCAGACAAATAATAATTTGTAAGTCATCAGAAACCCAGTAAATCAGCTTTGCTTGTATATCTTACAAAAAAAGTCAGCTTCTGTTCAGCCAAATCGCTTTTAAACCTGCTGCTTTTGCTCCTTGATAATCTTCTTTGTAACTATCACCGATATGCCAAGCTGCGTCGGCTGGACAGTGATGCTTTTCTAAAGCTTGAAAAAACATCTGTGATTCTGGTTTGGCTGCCCCCACTTCTGTGGAAATAGTAAAAAAAGAAAAAAAATCTAATAAGTTCAACGTTGATAATACAGAGTAAATGCGGGAATCAAAATTAGACACTATTCCTAGCTCTACACCTAATTTTTGCCATTGTTTTAAAGTTGGCAGTACGTCGGAGTAAATAAACCAAGGCTCGGCTGTAGCAAAATAAGCGTATAATTCATCAAAGAAACCAGAAAAATCAGTAAATTTGTCAATCGCTCCAGTAGTTTGAAAGCTTTTAGTTACCAAGATTTTCCACCATTCAAGTTCCCTTGCTGCTATTTCTTGCGGATCTAAGCCGGGAAAAGCCATCGGAGAGCTTTCTTGATAGCTTTTATAAAAAGCTTTGTTTAGTTCAGCGGCAGAAACTTCTACCCCAAACCGATTGGCTGCTTCAGAGTAAATTTCTCCTACGCTACCTTTAACACTAAATAATGTGCCAACTGCATCTAAAAATATGACTTTTGGTTTGTTCATGAAATTACTTAATTCCTATTTGTTAACGATTAAATTAATTGGATATGGGGAAAAGTTCTAAATGATAACGATAAAGGGCAACTGGTTTTTCAGCCGCATTAAAATAGTTAGGATCTTTAGAAGAGAGATAAATTGCGGTTATTTGGTTGGCTGTAATACGAGCATTTGCTGTCTTTTCTAAATGATATTCGGTAGTAGTTTCTACTTCATTTAAGTAAACTTGTTGTGTCCCGCGAAAAAATTGTTGGGTAATTTCAGTAGCAACAAATCGCTCGTTATCCAGGATTTCGCTGTTGCGGCTGGTAACGATAGAAACCAGTTGTAAGTCTCTTGGTAGTAAAGTAATTTGCCGATTAGGATTACTGGGATCGGTTTTGACAGACAAAACAGCACGATCGCCTAAAGTTTCTTTGGCAATATTCAGCCCGTTGAAAGCTCGATCGGCCACGATCGAGCCTACTTTCATCGTTGAGATATTAGATTTAACAGTGAAAATTGGTAATGAAAAGTTATTTTGTTGAATGGGAACAAATCTTACTAAAAAATAAATTGGTTGATTTAGATAACGCCGATTATTTTCAAATCCTGGCGTTACGATATCTGGAGCTAAAGGTGCAACCATGTCCACCATAGTACTAGTCACTTGCCAAGTACCTGCCATCCAATCTGGATAAACTAAATCTTCTGTTCCTTTTACTGCTTGTACTGGCGGTTTACTATTCCACTGGGGAAATTTAGCTACTCTTTCAGCCAATACGCCTGCTTCTACTTCACTTGGCCAAAGTAAGCAGCATAAAATTAAGCAAAAAGTGCAAAATAGTCTCAAAACTTTTCTTAATGTCTTCCCATTTAAAAACAAATTATTCAATACTAACGACAGGTGCGGGTTCCCAAATTTCTCCATATTGCTCTCGCAAAGCCTGCCAAGCTTCTACCTGTCCGGGTTCGTATTCTCCTGGCTTACCCCATTGCAAAAAAGCACTTAAAGCTGGTTCGTCTTTTTCATCTAAAAACCGAATTGCATAGGTAGTAAAGTTACCTCTTTTAGCTTCCCCAGTTTCAAATTTTACTTTTTTAATCGCGTCCATATTCAAGTGAAACTCGAACATATCGGCGTGCATATTTGCATATTTGCCTTTAGGCAATTCAGCATAAAACAATTTTTGAATTGGGCTACGTACTTCTAAGACGGCTGCGCTGCTAGTGACGATTAAACGCAGAGTTCCCAAATTTTGACAAGCTTCGATAAATTCTTTGAGGGTGTCGGCCATAGTTCGATCTGAGATCTTTTGCGATCGGTCATTAGCTATTATCCATTAATTGACCGATCACCGATCGCGATCGATTATTTTTCTGCTTCTTCGTAAGCTGCTACGATCCTTTGTACCAAAGGATGGCGGACTACATCGGATTGCGATAAGTGGCAAAAGGCAATACCTTCAACGTGTTGAAGAATTTTTTGGGCCACCGCTAAACCCGATTGTTGATTTGGCGGTAAATCGGTTTGAGTAATATCGCCCGTGACAACCATGCGGGAACGAAAACCCAGGCGCGTCAGCACCATTTTCATCTGGGCTGGCGTGGTGTTCTGCGCTTCATCCACGATCACAAAAGCATTATTGAGAGTGCGCCCCCGCATATACGCTAAGGGAGCTACTTCAATGATCCCCCGCTCCATTAAATTGGCGATTTTTTCCGGGTCGATCATCTCGTACAAAGCGTCGTAGAGAGGGCGTAGAAACGGGTTCACTTTTTGCTGCAAGTCGCCGGGGAGAAAACCCAGTTTTTCACCTGCTTCTACGGCTGGTCGGGTCAGGATCAGCCGTTCGTATTGATTGGCTAAAAGTGCCTGAACTGCTAGAACGGCAGCTAGGAATGTTTTGCCGGTTCCTGCTGGCCCAACGCAAAAGATCAGGTCGCGGGTACGCACGGCTTGGATATACTGACGCTGGCGAAAGGTTTTGGCGCGAATTTCTTCTCCACGACGAGTGCGGGCGATCGTATCTCGCTGTAATTCTTGTAGCTCGTCAGTTCGTTCGGTGTCCAAAGCATGACGGGCGGTGAGGATATCGACGCCAGCGATCGGTTTTCCGTGTTTCCAAAAATCTTCGAGCGATCGCACTAATTTACCGCAGAGTTCTACTTGATTTGCCGTACCGGAAATCAGTAATTCTTGACCCCGCAACACTAAAGTTGCCCCGGTTTGCTGCGCTAGGGTTTTCAGATTTTCTTCCTGATTACCGCCCAGAGCGATCGCGCTTTCCTGACTCGGCAGTTGAATTGTTGTGCCGTTTACCATTCCATTCCTTAAAACGTTTTCCAGCCGCCTGACTGGATACCGATATTACTAATTATGCAAAATTTTCTCCCGTACCATACAAAAAGACGCCTGACCGTACTGCCAGATCGCCTTTTTAGATGCACTATTTTCCTAGTTATTCACAAATGTTTTCAAGCGCCAACAAAAGTATGAAGTATGAAGTTTGAAGCCTCATTTTGTATTTATGCTTCTGCTATATCCTTCATACTTCATCTTTTTTACTCAGCATTACTTTTCGCGCGCTCGATCGCAAGCGTTGCATTCCTTACGGGCTTCAGTAACGGCGCTTGCGAGATGCTTCAGCTTTCCGCTTGCGGCGTAAGCTGGGCTTTTCATAACGTTCGCGACGCTTTACTTCTGATAAAATTCCAGCTTTTTGAATCTTTTTTTTGAAACGTCTTAAAGCAGAGTCAATGGACTCATTTTCACCTAAACGAACTTCTGACACTTCTTTTTGTTCACCTCCTTGCCGATGAATATTGAGCTTGATTTTTTCGCTAGGGGCAATCGTGCTGGCTAAACTAATTGTATTGCTTTGCAAACTAAATGCCCCTACCTACTAGCGCGATCGCAATCTAGGAGAAGACTTGGGTGGCCCCGATCGAGAAGGATAGCTCCTCCCAGGCGGACGACTGGGTGGGCTGCTATCGTGTTCCACAGAAGAACCGCCATAAATATCAAGATACACCGATTGGCCAGCCGCACTAGCCGCCGATTCAATCACCGTCCGGATCGCTTGAATATTACGCCCACCCCGACCAAACACTCGCCCTTTATCTTCCCCTTCAAAAGCGAGGCGAATCCAAACCCTTGGTTTACTAGCCGATACTTCACAGTCTATCCGTAAAGAATCTTTCGATTCTAAAAACGGCTCTACCAGAAATTGCACTAATCCTGCATAATCAGCCATAACTGCTGGGGGTAGTTGAATTTTGCCTTTATTGAGTAACGGAGGCACTAACCTGCTCGAAGACATTGGCTTTTTTCAAGATGTTGCGAACGGTATCAGTTGGTTGTGCTCCTTCTTTCAGCCGTTTGACGATCGCGGGCACATCTAGCCGCATTTCATCTGTTCTAGGATTGTAAAATCCCAATTCTTCCAAAGGACGACCGTCTCGGCGAGTAGTACTCTGCATAGCTACAATCCGGTAGCTAACTTCCCGTTTTTTTCTTTTTCTCTTTAATCGCAGTTTGATCATGTCGAAAAAGTAGATCTCTCAATTTTGGCTAAACAACCATTGTACGCCTTTGGTTAGGCGCTTGCTAATATATTCAAGAAAAAAAATTAAAGCTGACCAAAGCCTTTTTTCTTTTTCTCCTTTTTCGGCTTCTTCTTGGTAGCAGCACCACTGTAACCCCGCCAACCTGGAGGTGCTTGGCGATTCCCACCACCAAAAGGAGACATCGGGCTACCAGCCATTCCCGGCATCGCAGGCAAATTACCTTGTCCCATTTGCTGCATCAGAGTCCGCATTTTTTGGAACTCGCTGACCAATTTCGCAACATCCGACTCCTTATAACCGGAACCTCGTGCGATTCGCTGTCTTCGGCTAGGAGAAGCTGCTAACAATTCTGGATTACGACGTTCCTCGTGAGTCATCGAGTTAATCATCGCTTCCGTTTGCTTGAGCCTACCTTCTGCCTCTTGCAACTGCTTATCAGAAATTTTGGGCATTCCCGGCAGCATCTTCAACAGCCCGCCAAAGGAACCCATATTCTTCATCAAGCGCATTTGCTTGAGGAAATCCATAAAATCAAACTTAGCCGTCAGGATTTTCTCCTGCATTTTTTCGGCGTCTGCTAAATCGATTTCCTCTTGGGCTTTTTCTACCAGCGTCAGCACGTCGCCCATGCCCAAAATTCGAGAAGCCATTCGGTCTGGATAAAATGGCTGCAAAGCATCCACCTTTTCCCCAGTACCGATAAACTTAATCGGCTGACCGGAAATTCGCCGCACCGAAAGGGCCGCACCACCGCGAGTATCCCCATCCAATTTGGTGAGAATCGCACCGGTAATACCTATTTGCTCGTGGAAAGTGCGAGTTAGATTGGCTGCTTCCTGACCGGTCATGGCGTCTACCACCAGCAAGGTTTCCTGGGGCTTCACCACTTCCTTGATCCGGGCTAACTCAGCCATCATGTCCCGGTCGATTTGCAAACGGCCAGCAGTATCGATAATTACCGTATCTACACCTTCTGCTTTGGCCCGTTCGATCCCCTGACGAGCAATTTCTACCGGGTCGGCATCAGCACCCATTTCAAATACCGGGACTTCTATTTGCTGACCCAAAGTAATTAACTGGTCAATGGCGGCTGGTCGGTAAACGTCTGTGGCGACCAGTAAGGTAGACTGCTTTTCTTTTCGCAGATACAAAGCTAACTTGGCAGCCGCCGTAGTTTTACCCGTCCCCTGCAATCCCGCCATCAAAATGACGGTGGGCGCAGTATCGTCTTTTGCTAATGGGGCATTAATTTCCCCCATGACGGCCACCAGTTCATCGTAAACAATTTTGATGAACTGCTGATCTGGCCTTACCCCAGCGATTACTTCAGCACCTTGGGCTTTAGTTTCTACTTCGGAAATAAAATCTGTGACTACTTGCAGGTTGACATCCGCTTCCAACAGGGCGCGGCGGACTTCCCGCAAAGCCTCTTGTATATTGGACTGGGAAATCCGGTCTTGTCCCCGCAGTTTTTTCCAAGCCCCTTCTAAGCGTTCGGCGAGCGCATCAAACATAAATCAGTATTTTGGCCAGATATTTTAACCTTACACAGACGAAGCAGGGCCAGCAATCTCGCTAGTTGCTATCTAATCTACCAGAATAGTAGCTTTTGTTTGCACTTGCTGGTTTAAAATCTGCGAGTTAAACTTAAATTGGAATTAAATTACTTATTTAAAAGGAAAGCATTCGTTAAAAAAAATATGAATAAAAATAGTATTTGCTTAAACATAGGTTGCTGGATGGATGTAGCCGAAGGATGGGAAAACATAGACTCTTCAATTTATGTAAAAATAGCTACTTTGCCCTTGATTGGAAATTTTATCTTATCGAGAATGGGTATGCCAATATTTCCCAAAGGCATTAAATATGGTGATTTATTAAAAGGTTTAGATATTAAACCAAACAGCTGTGAATTAATTTTTGCATCTCACGTACTCGAACACTTAAGCTTATCTGATTTCAATTTAGCGATAAATAATCTTTATTCATATTTGCAGCCAGGAGGAATTTTTAGAATTATTGTGCCTGATTTAGAACAATATGTCAAAGCTTATTTAGCTGACTTATCTAATTTTGAACGCTCTACTAAAGCATCTCATCAGTTCATGGAAGGATCTTATCTTGGGAATAGACATAGTAGGATTACGTTATTACAAAGATGCCAGGAAGTACTGTCTAACTCAAGACATCAATGGATGTGGGACAAATCATCTTTAAGTGATGCTTTATCAAAGCATGGCTTTAAAAATATTCATAGCTGCCATTATGGTGAATGGTCAGATGCCAGGTTTGAATTAGTGGAAAAGAAAGATCGACATTGGTATGCTATTTGTTTGGAAGCGACTAAGTAATTAAATGGAGTAGTTTATACATTTTACTCCTCATGCCTAAAACAAAAAATAAATCAAAGACCAAATCTAAAAAGCAGACTGATGTTGAAACCTCTACTTTAAGCTTGAAGGAACAGTTAGCTCAAAAAAGAAAAGCTACTAAAGAGAGAAAAGAACTAATTGGCTTTATAACTAAAACTTTTTTTATTGCAGTTTTCATAGGTATGATGCTGTTTCCCATTGGTGGAGTCAAAGCAGCAGCAGGAAGTACCTTAGGTATAATTTGCCTCGCCTTTTCCTTCAAGTATCCTCGATTAGCTCTTTGGGCTTTCCTCATCTATATGCCCTTTGCTGGAACTGTCATATATAGCATCGGCAATAGTCCGATATTACAGTTAGCAAAAGATGGCTTTTACATTCCAGGGCTAATCAGCATTGTTCAAGACTGCCAGCGTAAAAGATTGCCGATAATTATTCCTAAAGGACTCAAACCATCATTAATTATTTTGTTGGCTTGTGCTTTATTAACCTTATTTATAGTTAACGGTTCTCAGCAACTTAATGCTCAACAAATAGCTTTTTTGACCAAAAAACCGCCAGAAAAATCTTTTGCAATGGGAATTTTAGGTTTAAAAGTGCTAATGGGGTATATTCCCTTAATCACTTGTGCCTATTACATGATTCGCGATAAAAAGGATTTTTTGCGTTTGACACGAATGCAAACGGTTGTGGCATTAAGTTGCTTTAGCCTTTGTTTTATGCAATATATGTTTCTTAAAACAGGTCGGTGTGCTGGTACTCAATTTGCAGAAGGAGCAGAGTTATTTAAAGCTTCTCTAGAAGCTAGATGTCTGGTAGGCGGCTCTCTACTTTATAGCCCTCAACAAGGGGTAATTCGTTTACCAGGAACTTTTGTAGCTCCTTGGCAGTGGGGTTGGTATATCATATCCAGCGCTTATATAACTTTTGCTACTGCTTTTGGAGATCCCTCTTTTATTTGGCGAATTGTGGGTTTGCTAGCAATGGCTGGCAATTTAGTGGTAGCTGTAATTTCGGGGCAGAGAATTGCTTTGGCTCTTGCTCCAATATCAATTATCGTTCTGTTATTTTTAACTGGACAAGTAGCTAACCTAAAGCGCTTTGTACCAATTGGTATAGGATTAGCAGTTGTCTTGGGAATTGCAGCTTCATTATTTCCTGACATCGTTCAAGAACGGATCGATAGTTTCTTTAATCGTTGGGAGGCTTCACCAGCCGACGAATTTATCTTATTTCAATTTCAATTTGTTTGGAAGAACCTTAAAGGCTCTCTGATTGGGTTAGGGTTAGGAAAAGCTACAGGCTCAGCAAGAGCTTTTGGTGAAACTGCATTGATTGAAACTTGGTTTCCCAAATTAATGCATGAAATTGGGCCAATAGGATTAATCGCTTTCCTAGCTGTTGTAAGCAGTGTAACATTTTTTACTTTTAAAGCTTACCGTTCGGTGCGCGACCCCAACTTTCGTGTTTTTGGAGCTAGTTTTTGGGTGTTCATATTATTTATTAGTTACCAAACTTATTACTATCCTTTAGATGTAGATCCAGTAGCTGTTTATTACTGGTTTTTTGCTGGATTAATTCTCAAATTGCCAGAACTAGATCGAGAGGAAAAAAAACTAAATCAAGCTGAAGGAAAAGACAAGGGAACTCGTCGTAAAATAAAATAAAATATGGATATAGTACTAGTTAAGGAGAAAAATGATGGTTTTTCCTTTTATTTCTGTAATTGTTCCCACTTATGGGCGTGAAGAACCTTTGCAAGATACACTTACCGATTTAATTAAACAAGATTACCCTAATTTTGAAATTTTAGTTGTAGATCAAACTCCTACTCATCAGCCGGAAATCCAAACTTATTTAAAAGAATTAGCTGCATCGGGTAAAATAAGTTGGTTTCGGATTGACTGGGCAAGTTTACCAGGTGCGCGTAATTATGGAGTAAGGCGAGCAAAAGGAGAAATTATTCTGTTTATTGATGATGATGTTCAATTACCAGCAGGTTTTCTAGCTGCTCATGCTCGTAACTATACCGAAAAACAAGATGTTGGGGCAGTAGCAGGACGAGTATTTGACAGAATGAAAATCGCTGATGCAGGTAAAGATTTGAAAATAGAAGATTTGCCACCCGAAGCAAGCGATCCAGGAATTGCTTGGTATTATATTGATTTAGTACATACGATTAAACCGCAACAAGTTATATCCGCAAGAGGCTGTAATATGTCTTTTCGTCGCGAAATTTTCACTAAGTACGGACTGAATTTTGACGAACGATTTAAAGGTAGTGCGGTGCGGGAAGAATCAGATTTTTGTCTAAGATTGCGGCAGACAGGTTATAAAATTTGGTATGACCCAGATGCAAATTTAGTTCACTTGGGAGAGGAAACAGGCGGTTGTCATGATATTAGTACCCGTTCGCTAAAATATCAAACTACTTTTTATCACAACCACTTTTTAATGGCACTCAAAAATCTAACTTTTCCTCAGCAATTACGATTATTTGTACGCTTGTTTGATTGCCACGTATTAGGTAATCCTCCCTGCAATAAAAGCGGCTCTCCTATAAAAATTATTACTCGCGGTTTCTTTTATATACTAGGGTTTTTAAATGCGTTGGCTACGCTAGTCAAATCGCTATGGAGCAACGGCCAAATTTATAGTAAGCAAGATATGGCTAAGGGGTAGTAAGTTAGGGCAAACAATTAGCAATCGATAGCCAATAATGAATAAAAAGAAATGAAAATTTTAGTTGCTAGCCATACCTATATTGTTGATATAAATCGCGAAAAATTGCGGACGTTAGCTCGTTTGGAACCTGGGATTGAAGTAACTGTTGTAGTGCCAAGACGCTGGCAACCAGGGGGCGTCCAAAATAAAACGATCGAAACGCAATTTTTACACGAAGAATCGTTTCAGGTAGTTCCAGTTTCCAATTTTAGCCAAAACAATCAAGGACTGCTTACTTTTGGCGCAGACCTAATTTATTTACTGCGTCGATTTAAACCACAAATTATCCAAGTTGAACAAGGTGCTAAGGCGTTAACTTATGCTCAATTTATTACTCTGAATAAGCTTCTGGGATTAAAAGCTAAAAATCTATTTTTTACTTGGTGGAATCTGCCGTATCAATTAAAATTCCCCGTATCTCTGCTGGAAAAATATAATCTTGCCAACACCGATGGCATTATTGTTGGCAATCAGGATGGTGCGGAGATCGTGCGAGAGCGCGGTTACAAAGGGCTGATTTCAGTAATGCCGCAATTAGGTGTAGATGAAACTGTTTTTAAACCTCAACCGTCCCCGGAATTAGCGGCTGAATTGGGGATTAGGCCAACTGATTTTGTGGTGGGATTTGTAGGAAGATTTGTTGAGGAAAAGGGATTATTGACGCTGCTTGCAGCAATGGCAGAGTTAAGGGAAAAATCTTGGAAGTTGCTGTTATTAGGGCGTGGCCCTTTACAGTCTGTGCTGATAGAACGAGCATCTGAATATGGGATTAAAGAGCGCCTAATTTTATTAGAAAGTGTGCCTCACAATCAAGTAGCAAAGTACATTAATTTGATGAGTGTTCTGGTGTTACCATCCCAAACAACTTATAGATTTAAAACTTTAACTGCTATTGGATGGAAAGAACAGTTCGGTCATGTTTTAATAGAGGCGATGGCTTGCCAAGTTCCGGTGATTGGTTCGGATTCTGGCGAAATTCCTCACGTAATTGGAAAGGCGGGTTTAGTGTTTCCTGAAGGTGATGTATCGGCCTTAAAGAAATGTTTGTTACAGTTGATGGAAGAGCGGGAGTTAAGAAGTAATTTGGCTGCGATGGGTTATGAAAGAGTTATGGAGCATTATACCAATCACGCTCTAGCTAAACAGCAGTTAAATTTTTATAAACAACTTGTTAAAATAGCGGATGTTTAACTAAAAAAATTAATAATTAATAATTGAATAATAAATATGCGAATTTTACAAATTGTGCCTTCAATTTCTCTGGTTTATGGTGGCCCTAGTCAGATGGTGTTGGGCCTTTCCGCTGCTTTGGCTAAAGAAGGAGTTGAGGTACTAATTCTTACAACTGATAGTAATGGGGATACGGGTCAAGCACCTCTGGATGTTCCTTTAGACCGACCTATAGAGCAGGATGGATACCAAATCAGGTATTTTCGTTGTTCGCCGTTTCGTAGGTATAAATTTTCTCTGGATTTATTGAAATGGTTAAGTAGATACGCTTCTGATTACGATCTGGCTCATATTCATGCGTTATTTTCGCCAGTATCTTCGTTTGCTGCTAGGGTAGCTCGATCGCAAAATCTCCCCTACATTCTCCGTCCTTTAGGTACTCTCGATCCCGCTGATTTGCGGAAAAAAAGACAATTAAAGCAGATTTACGCAACTTTACTGGAAAAGCCAAATATCGCAGGTGCGGCGGCAATTCACTTTACTAGTACCTTAGAAGCTAAGGTTTCCGAACGTTTTGGAGTAAACACAAGGGATTTGGTGATTCCGTTAGGAGTAACGAGGGATTTGAGGACTGAAGTCCTCACTACGAACTTAGCAAGGAAATCAGCAGTTCCTCAAATACTTTTTATGTCGCGAATCGATCCTAAAAAAGGGTTAGATTTGCTGATTCCTGCATTGGAAAATATTTTGGCAGAGGGGATAAATTTTCAATTTATCTTAGCAGGTTCTAATCCTCAAGACCCTGATTATGAAAGGGAAATAAAAGCACAAATTGATAATTCGTCGCTTAAATCTCATACTAAGATAACTGGATTTGTGACTGGCGATCGCAAAACTGAATTACTACAAAGTGCCGATTTATTCGTGCTGCCTTCTTACTACGAAAACTTTGGCATTGCTGTAGCAGAAGCAATGGCAGCAGGTAAACCTGTAGTAATTTCTGACCAAGTTTATATTTGGGAAGATGTGAAAAATGCCGAAGCTGGTTGGGTTTGTTCTTTAACAGTGGAATCCCTCACTGAAAATTTGCGTTTGGCACTACAAAATCAGGCAGAAAGAGAAAAGCGAGGTTTAAAAGCGCGAGAGTATGCTTTGAAATATTATAACTGGCAAGCGATCGCAAAACAAACTGTTCAAGCATACGAGAAGATTTTGTTGTCTAATGTTAAGAAAAAGTAGATTATGCTAAAACTTACTCTCCAAGTGCGAACAAAAGACAACTTGCTCGAACTGCTAGCTAGTGGTGAGTCGCAAGCTTGGGTTGTTGCTGAAGACAAACTGGAAAAGATTACGAACGTTCAAATAGTCAACTGGAACGGTACTCAGATGATTGAAGGCGCGTTCGATCAAAAATCTAGTTGGCGTAGAGAGGATGGTAGGCTTGTTATCAAATTTTTAGATGGTCGTATTGTCAATTGTAATATCAAATTCGATGGTCAAAATCCCGTTCATTACATTCAGTAGACATTAGTCATTAGCCAATTTTTATTATTAACCAATGACTAATGACTAATGACAATCAGCTATATTGTTCTTTTGATTGCGGTTCTGGTTCTAAATTAAACAACAAATGCAAAGTTTGCATTGCTTTTCTTCTGGCTTCAATATCCTGCTGCGCCCGTAGTTGTACCATCGGATCGTGCAGAATTTTGTTGATAATACCCCTTGTTAAAGCTTCGATCACTTCTTGATGCTTTTCAGCAAATTCAGTGCCGAGACGAGACAACGCTTTTTCTAACTCTTGTGCGCGGATAGTTTCCATTTTATTCCGCAAACAACTGATGGTAGAAACCGTTTCTAGACTGCGCCACCACACATCAAAAGCTTGTACTTCTTCTTCTAGAAGCACTTCTGCTTCTCGCGCCATTTGCCTGCGACTTTCCTGATTTTGAGCTACTACAGCTTTCAAATCATCGACATTGAAAGCTTTCACGTTATCTAGCTGATTTACATCGCTATCAACGTTACGAGGAACTGAAATATCGATCAACATCAAAGGCAAACTAGGATCGAGAATTGCCTCTAATTTCGAGCGATTTAACAGCGGTTCAGTAGCCGCAGTACTGGTAAAAACGATATCGGATTCGGCAATTACCCGCATCATTTCTGATAGCGGATGCAGTTGCAGTTTCACTTCGTCAGCAAATTTATTTGCCAGTTCTTCCGCTCTAGTCATCGAGCGATTGATAATGGAAATATTCGTTGCTCCTTTACTTATCAAGTGTTGCACTAATAGGCGAGACATTTTGCCTGCACCTAAAATTGCCACTTTATAAGGAGCTAAATTTGCTACTTTCAACTGTGCCAATTCTACAGCAGCCGAACTGATGGAAACAGCACCCGTACCGATGCTAGTTTCGGTGCGAACTCTTTTTCCAGCAGTAATTGCTTGATTGAGCAGTCGGTTAAGGATGCGTCCGACGCCTTTATATTGCTGGCATACTTTATGGGTATTTTTAACTTGTGCCAGAATTTGGCCTTCTCCCAGTACCAAACTATCTAAACCTGCGGATACTCGCATTAAGTGCATTACTGCATCTTCGTGGAGCAAGATAAACAGGTGTTTTCGTAGTTCGTGTAATGGTAGTTTGCTAAATTCGCAGAGGAATTGGGAAACTTCCCGCACCCCTGGCTCAGTTTCACTAGTAACGATGTAAATTTCCATCCGGTTACAAGTGCTGAGAATGGCTACTTCTTCGATGTTAGGATAACTGAGCAGTTGCGCGATCGCATTTTCCATCTGCGGTTCTGGAATGCTCAGTTTTTCCCGGATTTCAACTGGCGCTGTTTTGTGGCTGAGACCTACGACTGCAATATTCATTTGCTAATGTTAATTGCTAATGACTAATTGCTAACTGTTAATTGGTAATGGGTAACGAGTAATCACCCAAGTTGCTAGTTATCAATTTAGGTGTTTTCGATCCCCCTAAATCCCCCTTAAAAAGGGAGACTAAGAGATCCAGTTCCCCTTTTTTTAAGGGGGACTAAGAGATCCGGTTCCCCTTTTTTTAAGGGGGGTTAGGGGGGATCGATCGTAAAAACGCAACTTGCGATTAATAGCAGGTTTTTTACCATTATCGATTACCCATTACCCATTTATGTATGAACGAGTAATTATCTCAATTGCAGAGCTTTCGGTTCGTCAAACAAGTGGATGGTATCCACAAACCGAGCCGTTTTCGATTGAGTAGAAATTACCAAGCTATGAGTCCGGGCTCCTCCGTGGAAGAAGCGCACGCCTTCCATCAAAGTACCGGGGGTGATACCGGAGGCTGCAAATAACACCGTATTGCCAGAAGCTAATTCATCAGCATCGTAAACCTTGTCAGGGTCATTGATACCCATGCTTTTCAGGCGAGCGATGTTACCTTCTCTGCTTTCACCAATTAACCCAGTTTTCACTACTTCTGGATCGTAGATCAATTGTCCTTGGAAGTGTCCTCCCAAACAACGCATAGCGGCAGCTGAGATTACGCCTTCTGGTGCAGCACCAATACCCATTAGGGCATGAATGTTAGTACCGGCAAAAGCGCAGGAAATGGCGGCAGAAACGTCTCCATCGCTGATCAAACGCACTCTTGCCCCAGCTTGGCGAATTTCTTGAATTAGTTCTTTGTGGCGGGGTCTGTCCATCACCACTACTACCAGTTCTTCAACAGAGCGATTCAGACACTCAGCAAGAATTTTCAGGTTTTGAGTAGCGGACTTGTTGATATCGACGTGGCCCTTAGCGGCTGGGGGAGCGGCCAACTTCTTCATGTAGAAGTCAGGCGCAGCAAACAAGCCGCCTTTTTCCGAAATTGCCAATACTGCCATCGAACCGTTTTGACCGTAAGCAACTAGGTTTGTACCTTCGCAAGGGTCAACGGCGATGTCAATTTCTACCAGTTCATCTGGATTGCAGTATTCTTTAGCGTCTTCGCGAGTACAAATGCCCACTTCTTCACCGATGTAGAGCATGGGGGCTTCGTCTCTTTCCCCTTCTCCAATCACGATGCGACCGCGCATATGAATTTTATTCATCCGTTCCCGCATAGCTTCTACAGCTACGTGGTCAGCTGTGTTTTTCTCGCCTTTACCCATCCAACGGGCAGATGCGATCGCAGCTTGCTCTACTACCTCTATAATCTCTAAACCTAACGTATTCTCCACTGGTGGCTCCTCCGAACGGCTTGATTTTGCTACCTTTCATCTGGCTGTAACAGTTTTCAAGTCTATCAGAGTCGGGATCGCTATGAAGAAGTGTATCGGCTGAATCCGTGTTAAGTTTTGCTGCTTTGCTGTTTTGGGGCTAATGGGGCGTGCTGCAAAAGGGCAAAGATGGGTTGCTTTGTTATTTTCGATCGTAGTAGGTTTTGCGATCGCCATCATGACACCACCAGTTGAACCTCTCAAACAGCAGCAAATTGTTTGCCCCGACAGTGATGGACAGCCAATGGCAGATAACATTTACATAAACTCAATAAGTCATACCAGTTCTCTCTAAAGATGCGCTTAATATCTCGTAACATATTTTCCTGAAACCTTGCTACGCATAGTAGTTTGTGCAGAAAGTATTAAGCGCATTGTTACAGAGAAATGGTATCAGGAGATAAATCAATGCCCAATGGAGGAAGTGACTGCTGTGCAACTTGTCTTTTTAACGGATTAAACAAAGGCAAAAGCCAGTATCCACCCAAGAATGCAGAAAAAAATTTCTTCTGCGAAATTAGGCAGTTTAAGATAGATATTCCCTATTGGACATACTGCAATAATCATCCGAGAAGAAATCCACTTTTAGCAACAATTCCTCGTGGGCCTATTTGGGCTGCTGTAAATTATGAATTAAACTGTAAACCCCTTCGTGAAGGAGTTCAGCTTCCTTCACAACTCGTACCACCCCAAGGTGATGCGATGTCTGTTCGTATTCCTTACTACGGCACTATTAGGCCAATTCAAGCTCTAGTAGAAACCTGCCATATCTGCGGGGAACAGTCACAGAAATCTATCTCCCTAACACTTGAAGAAACAGATAAAAAGTTCTTTTGTAGCGTCGCTCATTATTTGGAATGGTGGCTTAAACTTTCACCAGAAGCAGGATTTTATCAAGCTCAAGCACCTTTTAATGCAGAAATTATAAAGTCCAAATTGGAAAAGATTCGCACTAATTTATCTAACACAGAAGTTGCTTTGAGTGTTGGAAATACCCAGCAATTAAAAGAAGTACTAATAGAACTCGATCAATTACTTGTAGAAATACATTATAGTCAGAGAGACCTACTTTTTTCGGAAATTTATCTAAAACATCCCGAACATCGCGGTCAACTTTCTCCACATTTACTGCGTATTAAAGCAACTCTTTCTCATCTTGGTAATTTGTTACAACAAGAGCAACTAAATATTGAAGCAATTCTTGGATGCTTATCCGATATTCAAGATAACATTCAAAGATTTATTGCAGAGGAGGCTTAGAAATGCTCTGTTTAAAATAAGCTGTTTTGTAAGTTATTAATGAACTTTTTGAAGCAGCATAAGATAAAATTTATTTGATTATTTTCCTAAATCTCTAAAAGTAAAAATGCTCGACTTCCTCAATCCAATTTTAGGACGCCACCCAGAGCGCATCAAAGCCAATGTAGAAATCTACACCTGGCAAACTTGCCCCTACTGCATCCGCGCTAAAATGCTCCTCTGGTGGAAAGGCGTCAACTATACCGAATACAAAATCGACGGCGATGACGCAGCGAGAAACCAAATGGCCCAACGTGCCAACGGACGCCGCACCGTACCTCAAATTTTTATCAATAATCAGCATATCGGTGGATGCGATGATATTTATCAACTGGATGGAGAAGGCAAATTAGATCCGTTGCTTACCCAGCCAGCCTAATAAAAAATAAATTTAGTCCGCGCAGGCGGACTTAGTTCGTATAGCCCCAGACTTCAGTCTGAGGGTAATATTTTATGACCATCGACCATCCAGAATATCTCAAACACCGAAAATGGATGAGCCACGCCCTAGAACTGGCACAAACAGCAGGCGAAGCGGGAGAAGTTCCGGTAGGAGCAGTAATTATTGACGGTGAAGGTAATCTAATTGCAGAAGGGGAAAATCGGAAAGAACGAGACAAAGACCCTACCGCCCATGCGGAAATTCTCGCTATTCGTGCTGCTAGTAAAGCATTACAAGATTGGCATCTCAACCGATGCACCCTTTATGTTACTCTGGAACCTTGTCCCATGTGTGCGGGTGCGATCGTCCAAGCAAGAGTAGGTACATTAGTTTATGGAGTGGACGATCCGAAAACTGGCACAATTCGTACCGTAGCAAATATTCCCGATAGTGCCTGTTCCAATCACCGATTATCAGTACTTGGTGGTATCTTAGAATCTGCCTGTCGCCATCAACTGCAAACTTGGTTTGCCAAGAAAAGGCAGCCAGCCAGCAAGAAATAAAAATGAAAAAGCAAAGTTCGTGCTAAACGGTATAAAAAAGCAGCACTTTCCATCAGAAAACTTGTTTATTTTTACTTTAGCCTGTTACCGATTGCCCTTTTTGAGTAATGACACCCCTAGAACTGTCCCTATCAGAGAAAACTATTTTCCCCAGTAAAATTACCGTGGAAATAAGGAAGCTTTGATATAGTTACTCGTTGCCAATATGATGATTCCTCTCGACTCTTCTACACGCGCTCTTGCCAGTTCCACACCGTCCAAAGTAACAAGCGTTACCTCTGGCGTCGCACCCTGGCTAAGTCAGATAGCTTATCCATTGGGACGTCACATTGTTTTACCTTTTTATTTCGGTAAGATTTCCGTAACGGGTCGAGAAAATTTGCCAAAAGAAGGGCCAGTAATTCTCGCTCCCACCCATCGCTCTCGTTGGGACTCCTTTATGGTTCCCTATGCAGCAGGTAGAGATATCACCGGGCGAGACTTGCGCTTCATGGTTTCTGCAAACGAAATAGCCGGTATACAAGGCTGGTTTATCCGTCGCTTCGGAGGATTTCCAGTAGACACGGAACATCCTGGAATTGGCAGCATCAGGCATGGAATTGAACTACTACAACAGGGAGAAACCCTGGTTTTATTTCCTGAAGGTAATATCTTCCGCGATAACTGTATTCACCCCCTGAAAATGGGATTGGCTTGGATAGCTTTGCAAGCAGAATCAAATCAACCAGGTTTAGGGATTAAGATTGTCCCGATTAGCATTAAATATCAAGAATCTATTCCTCATCGTGGTTGCGATGTCGATATCCGCATTGGTTTGCCCTTAGATGTGGCTGATTACCGCAACGATACAGTGAAGAAAAATGCTTTGCGTCTAACCAATGATTTACAAAATGCTTTAAAAATACTATATGAAGGCTAAAATTATAGTATTTAAGCAAATAATCTCGTTAATCAATAAAACAATCCAGCTTTGGTAGTAAGAACAGCTATTTTCATCTTTTTTCAAATTATTATTAGAAATAACTATCAGAGTGAGGGTTTTATTTCTGTTCCGGTACAACTCACTTTCATCTGGGAATGTTAATATACTCCGAAGTCAATATCCATCCCGTTTGTGCAAGACGCAAACTTAGTTCATGGTACTTTCTAAAACCGTTCCCTTGCTCTGTATAACTAGCTTTTCTTCCCTGTCTTTCCTCGTAGCTTTGACTTTGCTATCTCCATTGCAGGTTAAAGCACAGGAGTCTTCCACTCCAGGTGCTTCTAACCAAGCCCAGCCTTTGGAAGAAAGAGACCCCAATCAGTTGCGTCCTTTAAATCAGGACAACAGTTTACTCAGTATGCCAGGGGGACAGCGCTTGATGGCTGAAGCTAGTGATGCTGTTTCAGCCCAAAATTATGCTTTAGCAATCAAAAAGCTTCAGGAAGCTCGCCAAATCTTCAACCAACTGTCTAACTTCTATCAAGAGCTAGCTGGTAGTTTTTCCGGTATCGATAACCGCATCGCAGATAGCCAACGGCGCATGGCTGTAGAGACTGCTCAAAAACGAGATGAGGCAACTTATCAACTGGCGCTGGTACACCGCGCTCAGAATCAGCCCGAGTTGGCTGTTCCTTTGTTGGTTCAAATTATTCGTTCCCAAAATCCCACCCGCGAACTGGGTAAAAAAGCTTATCAGCAGCTATTTGAACTGGGATTTGTAGATTCACCTTATCCTAGAACTGGAAACACCACCTCGTCTTCCTCTGGTCAATAGTCAATAGTAAAATTATGTCGATCGCGATGCTCTGCCTTTGTCCCAACTAGCATGGGATTAAAGGTAGGCGTTAGCTTTTGTATATTTTTGTAATAAAACATGACAAACTAAAAGAGTAGGTAAAAATAGGTAAAAATTTTACCTGAACAAAACCGGAGCATGGAAGCTGCGGCAATTTACTAGGTAGATAAATTGCAACGCAACTTCAAACCCAGATTAGTCCGGACTTGTATAAGTTTTACGGAGCAGGAATGATTACCCCAGAGCAAGTTAAAGCTATGATCGAGGCGGAATTGCCTGACGCGCAAGTTCAGGTACAAGACTTGACTGGCGGTGGCGACCACTATCAAGTGACTGTAGTTTCTTCCTTGTTTAAAGGCAAGGGGCTTGTTCAGCAGCACCAAATGGTTTACGGTGCCCTAAAACAAGCTATGTCTTCAGAAGCCATACACGCCTTGGCGCTGAAAACCTCTGTTCCCAAAGCTTCTTAAATTTCTTACCCAACCGCTCAATGCCGGAGCGAGCTTTTTACTAATTACTAATCAGTAGGGCTAGTGCAGGCATTCTCTTACCAAAAAAGGGTTAAAAGCTTTAGAGGAAGAAGTAGCCCTGCTCTGACCCGCTATTGTTGTACTACCCAGCCAAAAATATGACCCCGGAACTCAAAGAACGACTCGATAACCTGATTCAGCAGAACAAAATTTTAGTGTTTATGAAGGGCAGCAAACTGATGCCCCAATGTGGTTTTTCTAACAATGTGGTACAGATCCTCAATTCTTTAGGCGTACCATACGAAACCGTTGACGTTCTACAAGATTATGAAATTCGGCAAGGAATTAAAGAGTATTCTAACTGGCCGACCATTCCCCAAATCTATATCAATGGAGAGTTTGTAGGTGGCTCTGATATCGCGATCGAACTTTATCAAAAAGGTGAATTGCAACAAATGGTAGAAGTTGCCTTAGCTTCCTAAAATTAAGTTTCCCCTACTTAAATTCCCTCATTAGTTTAAAAAATGAAAAAAACTAATGAGGGAATTTCTTTTAGTTGAGAAAACATTAACGATCGGCCAAATCACTTTTTATAAAAATAACTAATGCCACTCTGAATGTTTATCTACCTGTAGGTTATTTCGCACCAGTACTAC
>CAZJJR010000027.1:0-3658 GCA_964546365.1 uncultured bacterium
ATAGGGTACAAATTCGTTTTATGGTAACCAGATGTTCAAGATCCTTAAAGAAGACGTTCCAATTCTTCTAGAGGGTCTAATTGACCTGCTCTTGCTCTCATAAATCTTCTTGTGTTCTTGTATGTTCTTGTATGTGTGTGAATGTATTTATGGCATTTTTTGACAGTTTTTCTACTGGTGTACTATTTCTCACTTTAAGCATAGAACCTAATAACGCTCCGGAAAGTTTTGCTAGTCAAAGAATACATCACTCAAGAGAACAGACAAAACATAATTACAGCAGGCACAACTACTTTTTCGTAGCACCTGCAATCTGATGGTAAATGTAAAAAAAATTACATTTCAGTGCTATTAAAAGTGGTAATAATCAAAAAGTATGTTTGTTTTGCTTTCCTATAAAAATTTATTTATGGCAAACATCCAGCCCGTAGAAAGTCCTCGCAAATTACTCATGGCATTATTCGATCGCTTAACCCATAGTTGCCTAACGAAGATGAAATAAATAAAACGTCAGTAAAAATTATTACTTACTGTTATTAGTTTATTAACCTACTACCCGGGTCAAAAGTCAAGCCTATTCAAAGAAGAAGTTAGCCATTCGTTCGGCTTTGGGTGAATTCTACTCTTCAGTTTGCTAATTACTCAAGCTTTTTTATGTTTAAGCAGCCGATCGCAAATGATTTGTTAAGCTAATCTAATCACAATGGTACGAATTATTGCTTACCTTTATCAGCCTGAGTTAGGTCGAGCCAAACGGAACGATGATTACTAAGGACGTTAGCGGCTGTAAAATAGTTTTAGATGTAGAATAGTGAAATTTTATTGCCTAAAACCCATTTTATTTTTGATTTATTAGTTAAATTAACTATATTTCCCGTAATTTAGCTTAAAAAGCATCTATTGGCTCTCCGCTCGCTAGACCATTGAGAATTTATTTAGATTCTTTCGATCGCAAATTGGCAAGCGCAGTTCGATTTGTCCACCCTTTGCGATATGATGTGGTTCATTACTAGGGATTAATTGAGTAGACAGAGGGCAAGACGCAGTGATTAGAGTAGCGATCAACGGTTTTGGACGCATCGGACGCAACTTCATGCGCTGCTGGGTGGGCAGAACAAATAGCAATATTGAGGTTGTCGCCATTAACGACACCTCCGATCCGAGAACCAACTCCCACCTGCTGAGATATGACTCCATGCTAGGGAAGTTTGATGCCGACATCGCTTATGATGATAATTCCATTACGGTGAACGGCAAGACGGTCAAATGCGTATCAGATCGCAATCCCGAAAACTTGCCCTGGAAAGATTGGGACATTGACCTGATCATCGAATCGACAGGTGTATTCACCAGTAAAGAAGGTGCTACCAAGCACATCAATGCCGGTGCTAAGAAGGTTCTGATCACCGCTCCTGGAAAAAATGATGATGGTACTTTTGTGGTGGGCGTGAATCATCAAGATTACGATCACGCCAAACACAACATTATCAGTAATGCTAGCTGTACCACCAACTGCTTGGCTCCCGTAGCTAAGGTGTTGCATGAAAAGTTTGGCATTATCAAAGGTACGATGACCACTACCCACAGCTACACGGGTGACCAGCGTTTGCTGGATGCTTCTCACCGCGATCTGCGACGGGCAAGAGCGGCAGCTATTAATATTGTACCAACCTCTACTGGTGCTGCTAAAGCAGTGGCCTTAGTACTGCCAGAACTAAAGGGTAAGCTGAACGGGATCGCTTTGCGCGTTCCTACCCCGAACGTTTCTGTGGTGGATTTGGTGGTACAGGTCCAAAAGAGTACTTTTGTGGAAGAAGTAAATCAAGCCCTCAAAGAAGCAGCTGAAGGCCCATTAAAAGGCATTTTGGAATATAGCGAACTAGAACTAGTTTCTTGTGACTATCGCGGTACTGACTGCTCTTCCATCGTAGACGCCAGCCTCACAATGGTAATGGGTGGCGATATGGTGAAAGTGGTAGCTTGGTACGATAACGAGTGGGGTTACAGTCAACGGGTTGTCGATTTGGCTGAACTGGTAGCTCAAAAGTGGGTTGCTTAATTATTGGTGTAGGTTAAGAACCTTACCAAATTTATTTAGGGTGGGCGCGATCGCTCACCCTAAAATTTATTTACCATTTCACTTGGATCGCTGTCACTTTTAATTTTGGCAGGGGGCAGGGGGCAGGGGGCAGGGGGAAAGATAAGTGACACTCTTATCAAGTGAATTGGTAATTGAAGAAGGGAATGAAGAAAAGAATGGGGAACAGAACCGTTTTCTGTTATGTATTACTGCTAGCACGAGCTAATAAGGGAGCGGCTTGTAGTAAAGTTTGAGTGTAGGGATGCTGGGGACGATCGAAAATATCCCGCGTTTTTCCGATTTCTACTATTTGACCGCCATTCATCACAGCTATGCGATCGCAAAAGAATCTCGCTACCCAAAGATCGTGAGTGATAAACAGATAAGTTAGCTCGAATTCTTGTTTTAGTTCTAACATCAGTTCGAGAACTTGGGTTTGCACGTGAGCATCTAGCATACTGACCGGTTCATCGCAGATAATTAATTTGGGGCGGGTAATTAGGGCACGCGCGATCGCCACTCTCTGCTGTTGTCCCCCAGACAAATCGGAGGGATATCGGTTGTAATATTCTTGGGATGGTTTTAAACCTACTCTTTCCAACATCTGCAATACTTGCTCTTTTGCTTCGGAAGGAGTAGCTAAATGATGGATGAATAGGGGATCGGCAATACTTTGCCCCACGGTCATTCTCGGATTTAAACAAGCATGAGGGTCTTGGAAAACCATCTGCATTTGTCTTCGCTGTTGGCGGATAGACTGACGGGACAAATTAGTTAATTCTTGTCCGAGAAACTCCACTTTGCCACTAGTGGGACGAATTAACTGCAAAATAGTCCGAGATAGGGTACTTTTACCACAACCGGATTCTCCTACTAAACCGAGAATTTCACCGGGATATAGTTCTAAGTTAATGCCATCAACGGCTTTAATAACTGGGGTATTTTTAGAAAATAATTGTTGAATGAAATTGCTTTCTAAAGAGTAATACTGTTTTAAATCTTGGACTCGCAGGATTGGTGTAGCGAAATTTTCAACTGTTTTTTGGCTTTCTTCGTCAGTAATAGCTTGAATGTGGAGAGCCGCATTTAAGAGCGATCGAGTATATTCATGCTGGGGATGATAGAGAATTGATTCGGTAGTCCCGGTTTCCACGATTTTGCCAGCATACATAACCGCCATCCGATCGCAATACTCCCCCACCATTGCCAAATCGTGAGAAATTAACAGTAAAGCCATGTTTCTTTCACGACACAATCTAGTTAGTTCCTGCAAAATCTGCGCCGATATAGTAACGTCCAAACTAGTGGTGGGTTCATCTGCCACGATTAATTTAGGATTGAGTAATAGAGCAAGCGCGATCGCCACTCGCTGACGCATTCCACCGCTAAACTCGTGAGGATACTGAGACCACCGATGGGCAGGTATTTTTACAGCTTCTAAAGTCTCGATCGCTTTTTCCTTCGCCTGCTGTCGGGATAGTTGCGGTTGATGGCTTCTGAGAGTTTCTATACAATGTTCTCCGATCGTCATCAGGGGATCGAGGCGCGTCATCGGGTCTTGAAACACCAACGCCACCG
>CAZJJR010000027.1:3754-27422 GCA_964546365.1 uncultured bacterium
AGCACGTCCCAAAGTCGATTTACCACAACCGGATTCTCCTACCAATCCCAGTCGTTCACCTGGTTGTAAAGTAAAAGAAACTCCATCAACTGCCCAACTACTATCTTTACCAGCAGGTTGGTTGCTCGGATAACCTACCCGCAAATTTTCTACCTGAAATAGTACTTTGTCATTAGCCATTCGATTTGGGATTTTAAATATTAGATTTGCAATTGAACAATAATCATTAGTCATTAGTCAAAAATCACAAACAAATGACCAATGACCAATGACTAATAACCAATGACAGCTATTTATCAAATCGCCGCATCAAGTAAGCAACACCGAACTCTCCATTCGGGTGCTTTTCCAAGATTTCTGCTAATTTAAACACTTGTTCGGCTAATTCTGGCCCTAGTTTATCAATAGTGGCCTGCTTTTCCTTTGCCGCGTATTCTTGTTCTCGCATTTGGATTTGCCATTCAGGAGAAAACATTTGTTCGATGGTAGTATGGACTCCCAGCTTTTGGAGGACTTCCCACTCACCTTTATCACACCAAATCCCACCGCAGTACATACAACGCTCTACAAAAAAGGATGGCTTGTAGAATACTTTAGC
This sequence comes from uncultured bacterium, assembly GCA_964546365.1. Lineage (GTDB taxonomy): Bacteria > Cyanobacteriota > Cyanobacteriia > Cyanobacteriales > Aerosakkonemataceae > DATNQN01. Next base: position 4,353 of record CAZJJR010000027.1, read on the forward strand.
TCGCGATAAGTAGTGCTGACACTCCGGACATAAGGCTGCTTTGGTATCGAAGGGAGACTGCACGAAATTCGGGTCGGGAGTTAACGAATTTGGCTGATTTTGGTTTTTGGGTTGACGTGATTGCCAATTTTGATAAGATTCGGCAGGAATCCAATTACCGTCACACTCAGGACAGCACTTGACAAATAAATTTCCTGCCAAAGTGCTATCGATTAGTGTCGCCTTCTTGTCTTTCGGACATTGCACGGTTTTTTCTATCCTTATTTTTCAAACTCTATTTCCTATTCAACCAGGGTAATGGCACTAATTCAGTATGTTACGGCGATTTTGCCAAGGATAAGAGGTAGGGGTTAGGGAAAGGATGAAGGATTAAGGATGAAGGATTAAGAAAGAAATCAAGAATTTTCTTTGCCTCTTGGCGTCTGGGGATTACCCCATACCCTCACCCTGCTAGGACTGCTTGAGAATAACCAATCAGAGTTTGAAGGCGGGTATTAATTTGAGCTAGCCTAGTTTTTACGGTAGCTGGCTGTCGTGCTGCTTGCAAAAAGGTGAAATCCACTTCTAGCAATCGTAGCTGCTTGTTGATTTCGGTTAAGTAGGATTGCATCCGAGATGCGGTCGGGGGATCTAGGTCATCGCCGCTAAGAGTAGCGATTTGGCTTTGAAAAATTTGTCGTACTTGTGCGAAAATATCTTGCAATTTCACTGAGTCTACTGGTTCTTCAACGGATTTCTGTTGCAAAACCTCTAGGATTTCTTGGAATTTTTGATAGCGATCGCGATAATTTTGAGGAAACATTCACTAGTTCCATCCTTAAGATAGAATCAATGTAAAGAATTTTGTCTATTAAATTAAGGCAACTGGGTACCAAACTCTAGCTTTTGGATGCCGAGCGATTACCAGATGCTTGCTAGCTAAGGCTGGGATAATCGGTTAGACAGATGGGTTGAGTTTTGCGGTTTAACGCCCTCCTAACTGGTAAAAATGGTTTCCGTTATATTCCCCTAACCTTTAATTTGCAGACAAAATATCTGATTTTCAACCCATAACTCCCACGGCGAGGAATCTTTATTGATTGCTCAGTAGGGTTGAGAGGGTAAGCTTTTAAGTAATTTTTATAGTTTAGGGAGCGATCGCATCGGCGATAGATAATATTCTTTTACTTAAACCCTCTACTTTTACCTAAGTAGGAGGGCAGGCACTAAACCCTATAAAAGCTAAATATTCTCAAAATAAAGGGCCATTCTGCCAAAATTCTCGCCAAAGATTCTATTTTTTAACGGATAAGCTCAAAAGTATGAACGCAACAGCACCAACTTCCACCATTAACTGTGTAATTCCCGATTGGCTACAGGACTGTTTATGCAATAAACCCGGTGTCTGCGATCCCGCAGACAATGGGTTGATTTGTCGAGCTTTCGAGTTTGCCTACAAATTACACGAAGGTCAGTATCGGAAATCCGGAGAACCGTACATTTGCCATCCCGTCGCCGTGGCAGGTTTGTTGAGAGACTTGGGCGGTACGGGATCGATGATCGCGGCTGGATTTCTGCACGATGTAGTAGAAGACACGGAAATCACGATCGAAGAAATAGAACAACGGTTCGGTACGGAAGTTCGCCATTTAGTCGAAGGAGTAACCAAGCTATCGAAGTTTTCGGAAACTTTCTCTAGCAAAACAGAACGACAAGCTGAAAATTTCCGCCGAATGTTCCTGGCGATGGCACAAGATATTCGGGTGATCGTAGTGAAACTAGCCGATCGCTTACATAATATGCGAACCCTAGAACACCTAACGGATGAAAAACGCCGTCGCATCGCTTTGGAAACGCGGGAAATCTTTGCCCCATTAGCCAATCGTCTGGGGATCGGGCGCTTTAAATGGGAATTGGAAGACTTAGCTTTTAAGTATCTCGAACCAGAAGCTTACCGACAAATGCAAGAGTTGGTGGCTGAAAAGCGGGCCGATCGAGAAGCAAGGCTCTTAAATATCACCCAAACCATACAAGAACGGCTGCAACAAGTAGGCGTTAAGTGTCTCGATATCAGCGGTCGTCCCAAACATCTTTACGGCATTTACCAAAAAATGCAGCGACAGCAAAAAGAATTTCACGAAATTTACGACTTAGCAGCGATTCGCCTGATTGTAGAAACAAATGACGCTTGCTATCGTTCTTTAGCTGTCGTTCACGATTCTTTTCGACCAGTTCCAGGCCGATTTAAAGATTATATCGGTTTACCGAAACCCAACCGCTATCAATCCCTGCATACGGTGGTGATTGGCCCTACCGGACGCCCGGTAGAGGTGCAGATCCGCACGTTGGAAATGCACCACGTAGCAGAATACGGGATCGCAGCCCATTGGAAGTATAAAGAAACTGGCAAATCTACCCATACTCAACTAACGGGATCGGATGAAAAGTTTACTTGGTTGCGGCAACTACTGGAATGGCAACACGATCTGAATGATGCTCAAGAGTATATAGAAAACGTCAAAAAGAATTTATTTGAGGATGATGTCTACGTCTTCACGCCCAAAGGCGACGTGATCTCTTTGAGTCACGGGGCGACGCCTGTAGATTTTGCTTATCGCATCCATACAGAAGTGGGAAATCACTGTGCGGGGGCGAAGATTAACGGGCGAATGGCCCAACTAGATACCCTGCTGAATAATGGGGATATCGTAGATATCATCACCACGAAAAACAGTCACCCCAGTTTGGATTGGTTGAACTTCGTGGTGACTCCTTCTGCGAAAAATCGGATTCGCCAATGGTACAAGCGCTCTCACCGAGATGAAAATGTAGCTCGCGGTCGAGAATTGCTAGAAAAGGAATTGGGTAAGAGTGGTTTTGAAGCTTTGTTGAAATCAGAACCGATGCAGGCAGTAGCCGAAAGGTGTAACTATCATAGTGTAGAAGATTTACTCGCCGCACAGGGTCACGGAGAAGTGACGCTCAATTTGGTGGTAAATCGAATTCGAGAAACGGTGAAATCTCAACAACCGATCGCTTCGGTAGCGGACGTTTTAGCAGCGCTCCCCACTACCAAAAGCTTACCATCTAGCAATGGAAACAAGGCAGCAACTCAATCGAAGGGGAATTCTCCTATTGCTGGGGTGGAAGGATTGCTTTATTACTTGGCTGGTTGTTGCAATCCGATCCCGGGCGAAGGGATTATGGGGGTGGTGACTCGCAACAGTCGGGCAATTTCCATTCACAGGCAGGGATGTCCTAATTTAGAAAATGTGGAGGGCGATCGCTTAGTACCCGTTAGCTGGAATCCGATCGATTGTAGTGGCGGTCGTCCTCTGACGTATCCGGTGAATATTCAAATTGAAGTGCTCGATCGAGTAGGAGTACTCAAGGATATCCTGTCTCGCCTTACCGATAATAACGTTAACGTGCGAAATGCTCAGGTGAAAACTTATGAAGGCAAGCCAGCGGTAATCGGTTTGGGGATGGATGTTCAGGATTACCAACAACTGGAGCGAATTTTTATCCAAATTAAGAAAATGAGCGACATTTTGAACCTACGTCGCATCAGTCAAGTAGAAGAGTAACATCGTCCTGACGCTGTACGTTAAAAGTACAGCGCGGGATTGTTCGTTCAACCAGTAAATTTGTTTCCTCAATTAAGGGACAGACCACGAGTGCAAGGTTTAGGATAGGAGAACGTTAGTCCCTAAATTCATCCTGTTTAGTTTTTAGGATTTTTTGAATGGCTTTTAATTCTGCCCAGCGTGTTTTCTTGCTAGCAAGTACTGTAGCCCTTGCTACTCTTATTCCTAGTGTTGCTTTCTCCCAATCTGGTGCGCCCAATCCCTCTCCTTCAGCACAACCGACCGGATCTACCCAACAGGGACAGTCACTCCGACAAGTATTAAATTTAACTCCTCAGCAGATCGAAAAAATTAGAGAGGTTTACATTGATACCAAACAACAAATTGAGGGGGTCTTAACAACCGAGCAGCAGAACAAATATAAGGAAGCTATAGAAGCTGGTCAAAATGAGGGTGCTGCGATCGCATCAGTCAACCTGACACAAGAGCAAGTAAATCGCATTCGATCAATCAATCAGAATTTTAATAACCAAATTAGAGGACTGCTGACTGAGGAACAACTCCAACGGTTACAAAATCAAGTTCGGCAAAGCGATCAAAGCGGTCAAAGCGGTCAAAGTGGTCAATAATAGGCTATTTACTAATTGGAAATTTCATTTTGCCTTAGACTCATCAACCAATCACGGGGAAGCTAGCTAGAGAATAGCTTCCCTTTTTTTAGCTAATTCGGTTTTTTATTCCGATCGGTAGGTAGGTGTGGCTTATCTTAGTGCGATTCGTTCTCGATCGAGAAAAACGATCGGTTGAACTTTGGGTATTTTTTCTTCCACTAGAAGAGATTTGGCATATTCCATCATCATCGGTTGGAGAGAGAACATACCTGCACTGGTATCAATCCACGATCGCGCTTGCAAGAGTTCCAAAGTTTCTAAGAGTACTGGCGAGGAAACTGAGGATGGTATCTGGATTCGCAACTTTGAAAAAGATATAGGTTGATGATTGAGAACTATACATTGGATGATGGCTTTGGCTATATCCGAAAGATTTTCAAATTCCCGATTTAAACTGTTAAGAATTGTACCGAAAACAGTAACTTTTTGTTCTAGAAATTCAGTGATATTTCCATTAAATAACTGATAAATAGTTGTAGCAATTCGGTTTAGAACATAGGGATTTCCTGCATAATATTCGGCTAATCGATTCCAGTTGTCTAGCGTTCCTTTAAAGGTTCCTTTGGTTTTGAAAAGTTTTTGGATGTCTTTAACCTGTAATCCTTGAAGACGGAAGACCCGCACCGGTCGTGTCTCTCCTTCCAGTAAGGCAATCTCGTGGGATCTGATTTGGCTAGTTAATATTAAACAGCTTTGATGGGTGGCTTCTCCTATTCTCCTCAACAATTCACAGTATCCCCCTTTCCTTGGGTGGATCGGGCAGATACCGTCTCGACAGGTAATTTTTGGGGTACAGTCTTGGAAAATTCTGTCAGCACCGTCTAATACCAGCAAGCAACGGTGGCGTTGCAAATAATCGATCAGCCGTGAAACGATCCGATTGAATGATTCTGGTAATTGGGTTTCTTGACCATTGGATAAGACGGAAATCAGGTCTGCTAAGAGATCGTTGGCTGGCGAAGCAGGGAGGAGCGATCGCCAAATTACAAACTCGAAATTGCCCTGAATTTTTTGAGCTAACTTCACGGATAGGTAAGTTTTGCCCATTCCTTCCATACCTAATAAGGTAACTAGGCGAGTGCAATCGTTGACAATCCAGTGCTTGAGCGTTGCCAGTTCTTCCGTGCGTCCGTAAAACTCCGAAACATCGGGAGCTTCACCCCAATCTACAGTATTTTGAACAGCCAATTTTGCAGTTTGAATTTCTCTGTTTTCTGGCTTAGCAAGCTGATAATCATCCGGTTCAACTTCCAAATTAAAAGCTCGGAAACAGCACTTAAGGGTTTTTTTATCGACGCCGACTTCGCAAGCAAATACCTTAGCGACTGTATCGGGATCTAAACCCATCCGAAAACCTAAAGCTTCGCGGGAATAGCGTTTATCAAAATTTTCATTACTTTCGGATTCGGATTTTGCACTTTGGAGTTTCTGCAATCCTTGATTTGTGAGGATTACACCACGTCTACGGCTCCGTCGGTGAGGCATGAGCGGAAACCTCTCAAATTGATAAATTGATTTTTTATTGATAAGCGAAATTTCCTGTTTCTAGTGCATTGTTAAAATGACCCAGCAAACAGGGAATATAATAACTAGCACAAGCCACCAGCATAGCTTAAGCAGCGAAATCGACAGGACGATCGACAACTCAAAAACGTAGTTATTTTAAAAAGTACACCCATTAAAAAAATTTCTTAAAGAAATCTGAGTGTAAACACAGATGCAGTACCTTACTTCTAACTGAGAGCAGGTGAAATTTAAAGGATTAACTCCTGTAGATTCACTTAGCTAATTCTATATTACTCGCCTTTTACTAGTCCCGAAGTTAAGTAATTTAACGGAGTCCGATTAACTTCGGCATTTTCAAGGGTTAATTAGCTGAAATGTTGATTGCTGGGCGCTTCTAGAAGTTGATGGAAAGATTGTTTTAAGTTCGCCCTTAAAATCCTCAAGTTCGGTTGTTTAGACCGAACGGAATTTGCATACTAGACAGATGCGAGCCGCATTTTAAAACATGATTTTACTAGCTATCTCTTGATGAGTGAGATGCTATCAGTTTAATTTTTTCATAAAACCATGAATTATCCAACTTCAATTCAGGAAATCGATTTGCATCCGATTCCGGGAAAACGCTATTGGAATTGCGATCGCGAATGGCGGGAAGAGTTCGTTTACTTCTTACTGGTAGACCGCTTTCACGATGATTCAGACCGTATCCCTGTCAATACACCCGATCGCTCTAGGGGTAGCGGAACTCAAGCTCAACTGAAAAAATTTTGTGGTGGCAAACTCAAAGGAGTTAAAAATCACTTAGATTACATTCAAAACTTAGGCTGCACCGCCATTTGGTTAAGTCCCATTTTTGAAAACAACGATGCTCCTAATCCAGATTCAGACAAATATCACGGATACTCAATTCAAAACTATCTGAATATAGACCCCCGCTTTGGTACTAAAGAGGATTTAATCGATTTAGTAAATGCAGCCCACGATAAAGGAATGCGAGTTTTCCTTGATGTGGTTGTCAATCACTCAGGAGATAACTGGTATTATCCTAATAATCAAGACTATTATTATTACCAAGATTGGCAATTCAATCTTGGTAATTGGCGGCGGGAAGACCGACCAATTCCCCAGGAACTAAGAAACCCAGATTATTATCATCGCCGAGGCCAAATTCGTGAATATCACTGGGATGATTATCCTGAATACCAGCGCGGTGATTTTTTGTCTCTGAAAGACTTCAATAATGATGAAGATCGAGCAGGTAGAGAACTGCAAGACATTCTGATCAAATCTCACTGCTACTGGATACGAGAAGCAGACATCGACGGATTTCGGATGGATGCAGTAAAACACATCGGTGAATTGGCAATATCTCGCTTTTCTTCGGCAGTGCGAGAATATGCCTACAGCTTGGGCAAAAAGTGGTTTTTCCTATTTGGTGAATTAATCGCTCAAGATACCACGGTAGACCGTTATATCGGTGCAAACACTGCTACGACAGTAGGTGATAAAACGGTTTATTTTGGTCTTTCATCAGTCCTCGATTTTCCCCTTTACTGGACTTTACCAAATGTTATTAAAGGTCTGAAAAAGCCTAGTGATTTAATCGATCGTTATGAATCCCTCAGAAATTCAGCATTGAATCGAGGAGAACTGGGGCGATATCGAGTAACTTTTGTTGATAATCACGATCAAATTGGGTCAAATCCCAAACGGCGATTTGCTGCATCTGCGCCTGATAAACAAGTAATTGCTGGGATAGGTTATCTGCTTTGTGCGTTAGGAACGTCTTGCATTTACTACGGAACTGAGCAAGGTTTTTCTGGTGAAGGTAAAGATGATGAATTAATTCGAGAAGCGATGTTTGATTTAGATAATCCCCAGGATAATTATCTAAATCAGCAATGCAATATTTACCAAAAAATTGCCAAAATAGCGAATATTTATCGGCACACAGAACCTTTGCGATTTGGTCGAATGTACTTTCGAGAAATTTCCGGTAATGGTCGTGATTTTGGCTTACCTCAAGGACACCCTTGTACCCTGGCATTTTCTCGAATTCTCGGTTACGAAGAGATTTTGATTGCCTACAATACATCGATTACCGAACATCGGGCAGATTTTGTCATGGTTGATAGTAACCTGCAAAAGAAGGGAGGTCAAATGAAATTTCTTTACGGTAAAGAAGGTACGGTTCCGATTTTAAGCCATCCCGATCCTAACAATTCATCATTATTCGTACAACTCGAACTTGAGCCAATGCAATTTGTAATTCTGCGTGGTTTGTAGTTTGGATGAAGAAAGTGCGATCGCGCAGCGTGCCGTAGGCGATCAATCTTTCTTTAGATATGGTGGAAGGCGATCGCACTTTTCTATTTATTATTGAGAGGAATCAGTTTTTTTGTTGCTTGGAATTTTTGTCTTTTTAAATAGAACCTTGAATATTGAAGTTATTAAATTGGCTACTAAATTCCTTAATTTCGGTTGTGGCAACGATATAAAACAAGCAGAATATAGCTAAAGATAGGAATTGTAAGCCAAGAATAAATAGGAGATAAAAAATAAATGACAACTTATACGCTAACTCTCTCTTTAGATCAGGATACGAGAACATTTTTGAAAAACGGTACTTATAGTCTGTTTGTATTCAAGGGAATTGATGCAGGTTCTGGTGCTGCGAGTACAGTATGGTTTAAGTTAACGGGCGATAAGGATCTGTACAATCAACCAGTGATTCCTATCAAATGGGAAGAAGAATTTTACATCGGAGAAAATAAAGACCCAACAATCATTGACGGTGCTTCAGCGGGTGGATTCAGTCCCTACGTTAAGCCAAACGATATTAGACCAGTTAAGTTAGGTCAAACTTACATTTATGAAGGAATCTCTTGGGATGTAGATTCTATTAAAGCCCCCTCGGAAACTGCATTTTGGATCCAAAATAAGCCATCCAGCGAAAACGCATTCTATATTTCACAAAAAATTGATAGTGGAGCTAATGATTACATTGTCGTTCAGACTGCGGCTGGAAATGGAGGTACTGTTTCGTTTACACCAATCGCAACTATCTCAATGATATTCGCATCAAGTAAGATTCAGAAAGGCACAATAATTACACAGGCGTTTTCATCTGGCACTATCATAACATTTGTTGGTGATACAGAAACCAAGGTCACATATAGTTCTAGTAATGGATGGGATGTTCCAAGTTCTCAACAAGGAGGAAATTTAAGCATTGGCGATTCTATATACTCAAAAATGGTGACTAGCTATCTAGGCGCTATAAAGTCTAGGTACATTGATAGCAAAAGATTGACCGTTCCACAACCCAATCTTCCCCCTGGGGGACTCCTAACGATAGAAGGCCATCAATTGTTGACTCCGCATTGCGACACAAGAATGCTCCCAGCAAGCGCTTCCAATTTCAAGATTGTCATCATTCCAAATCTGAGCGTGCAACGTCAGGAGCAGAGCAATTGGTGCTGGCTTGCCTGTTCAGCAAGCGTTCATAACTACTATGATCCCCAGCACCCAGTAAGTCAGTGCGGATTAGCGAGCAATGCTACAGGGTTGCAATGTTGCACTTCTCCTGTATTGCCTGGGTGCAATATACCGGGGTTTCCTAGTGGATGCCTTACTTACCTGGGCAATCGAGCAACCTCTTTCCCCATCAACCAACTCTCCTTCCCCCAGGTTCAAACAGAGGTGAATAATAATCGCCCGATTGTACTTGGGTACACTCAAGAGGGAAAAGCTGTTGGTCATACAGTCGTAATCTGCGGCTATGACGACAACGAAACTGCAAATGTATACGTGATTGACCCTTTGTCCGGCATAGGCTTGGTTCCATTTTCAAATCTACTTTTCACTTACTCACAATTTCCTTCGGAGGTCTGCTTTACAAAAGCTTGTGTTTTACAGGATTATTTCTAGTAGTGAACGGCGGAAGTAAGTATTAAGTAATCTAAAAAGTCAACTACCCACATTCAGCTTCTTTACAGCTTAGATTCAAGAAGAATTTAAGACAGTTAATAATTCATCCTGAGCGATCGCATTTCTTCTGATTACTGACAGTTTCTCTTCAAGTGCGATCGCTCCTTGATTAGCCTTTGCGGTATGGGAAAAAATCAGCGATCGCTTTCTTTATCTGAAGTAAGGCGATAATGGATAAAATATCGTTTTCCTTGTCAAAGTGTGGTAGCGATGACTGAGTTACTGGAACGTGCGATCGCCAAATTAAAAACCTTACCTGCCAGCGAACAAGACGCGATCGCAGCAATGATTCTGGAGGAACTTGAAGACGATCGACGCTGGGATGAATCATTCTCTCGTTCCCCAGATATTTTGGCTAAACTTGCTGCAACAGCATTGGCAGAGTATCACGCAGGCAAAACTCAAGAACTCGATCCAGAAACATTGTGAAGTCACGCACTACAATCGAGTTCCGTAGATTGTTTGCCGATCTACCCGCAGCAGTTCAACAGCAAACAAGGGTGGCATATCGCCAGTTTAAAGAAGATTCTTCTTATCCCAGTCTGCGTTTCAAGAAAGCGCATCCAGAATTACCTATTTATTCTGCCAGAATTAGCAAAAACTATCGAGCCGTTGGTCTGTTGGATGGAGACACTGTAATTTGGTTTTGGGTTGGTTCACATACAGAATATGACAGGTTGCTGGAACAGTTATAGTAGCGTAGTGCGATCGCATCTCGAATCATTCATCTTTAGCGATCGCATTTCTTCTGTTTACTGACTGTCTTTGTGAAAGTGCGATCGCGCCAAATCCAAGAAATGTTATTCTAATTTCGGCGGATGCAGTCCCGCTGAGGTCAAAAGACGACGCAAGTTAACAACTCCAACTCGATTCAATTTCAGAGCTTCCACCGTTGCTCGACCACATAGAGTTGTACCAATAACCTCAGTAAAATCATCGTTCCAGCTAAAATGTTCTGACCAAAGCTGCTGACGAGGATGAAAGAGTGCAACCTCTTGCTGGGTTTGTGGATCGCAATGGCTGGTTTTGGTATGCTTTCGACTATTACAGCCAAAACATGACCAAGCTAAATTTTCTGCGATCGTTTCTCCACCAGCCTGACGGGGCTTGATATGTTCGATCGTGAAACTGTCAGGAGAAAATTCTTCTGGACATTGGCAATATTCACAGAGATTTTTAGCTCTGCTGGCAACTGTTCGCCTCAGCGTTGCAGGTGTTCGATCGGACTCAGACGGCAGGCATGGAATGACTGAGACTCCGACATAAATTGACGATTTAAGGTTAGCAAGTCGATATTTTTGAGGTCTGCTAATGCCATGAGTGCTTCTAGGCGTTCTACCCGCCACTGTTCTAGCCGATCCTCATACTGAATTAATTCTTCCTGTTCACTGTTGGTGAGTTCACCCCACTCACACCGCTCTCGCAACACTTCCAATCGTTTCTGCTCATCTGGAAGAAGGCGACGTTGGATGACTTCCATCAGGGCGATCTCTTCAGGATTGGATACTGCTTGCTGAGAGGGTTCAGAAAGAAATTCTAACAATTGAACAACAGCAGTTAATCGCTCAGGAGATAACTGCTCAATGAGTGCGATCGCTCGTCTACGAATATCAGTAGCAGAAGCCATAGAAAGTCACACTTAACTGTGTCCGATCTAATTGTACTCAGAGAGGAATTTCTTTCAGGGCAGATTAAGCAAAAGAGCGATCGATCTTTCTTTAGATATCGTGGAAGCCGATCGCTGTCCCGTTGGATAACGTCCTCAATTCGGTAATCCCATTGCCACTGCTAGGAAAGCTATAATCTCGTTAAAGCGCAGATGTTCAACGTCTGTCCACTCCATGCTCATTATAAGCTCCTAACTAATCATGAAAAGTTACCTTTGCCTGTATCTGTTCTAATTTTAATCAGAGGAAAGGTTTCTCGATTTAAGGAGAAATTGATCAAAATAGCGATCGCCACAATCATTCCTGGGTGGAGACAGTTGGGTTAAGGTAGAATTCAGGAGTCAGAATTATCCCAAGCAGAAAAATTCTGACTCCTAAAAAAATGTTTCTTTGTACCGATGTCTCAAACCAGCAGTCTCCAAAATACAGAGTCTTCCAATCCTCTCCTAACTCTCAGCTACGAACCAGCTATGGAATCATTGGGAGATGATTATTACGATGTAGTTGCAGCAGCGAAGTTTCCCAAGCATATTTTACGCTTTCGGAATGACCAATTGTTACCTTTGATGGGATTAGATTCCCAAACAGTTACAGATACCCATTTCATAGAAGCTTTTGGCAAATTTGAGGGCCGCGAACCTTTGTTGGCTTTGCGTTATCACGGTTATCAATTTGGCGAATACAATCCTTTTTTAGGAGATGGAAGAGGCTTTCTTTACGGTCAAATTCGCGGGACGGATGGAGAATTATACGATTTCGGTACTAAAGGTTCCGGTACAACTCATTACTCTCGTGGCGGTGATGGTAGGTTAACGCTGAAAGGCGGAGTAAGAGAAGTGTTGGCGGGAGAAGCTTTATATCAAATGGGTGTGAGAACTTCTCGCTGTTTGAGCATGATTGAAACTGGTGATTCTCTGTGGCGAGGAGATGAACCTTCGCCAACTCGGTCATCGGTAATGGTGCGTTTTAGCAGTTCTCACATTCGTTTCGGTACTTTTGAAAGGCTGCATTATTTGGGACGCAAAGATTTAACTAAAAAGCTTTTGGATTATGTAATTGAATATTATTATCCGCATTTGCAAGGAACAGAAAATCTTTATGGAGAATTCTATGCAGAATTAGTGAAAAGGGTGGCAGAATTGGTAGCGCAATGGATGGCGGCAGGATTTTGTCATGCAGTGCTAAACACCGATAATATGTCGATTACGGGAGAAAGCTTTGATTATGGCCCTTATGCTTTTATTCCCACTTATAAACCAGATTTTACGGCAGCCTATTTTGATTATTACGGTCGCTATAGTTATGGCAATCAAGCGATGATTTGTCGTTTGAATTTGGAAATGCTTCAGCAACCTTTGGCGTCAGTTATTCCGATGGCTGATATGGAGGCTGGGTTGGCTCAATTTTTCGATTACTATTATTTGAGTTATCGAGATTTAATGCTGAAGCGGTTAGGATTTGATGGGTTGGAAATTCCCGAAGCAGATGATTTGTTGAATGTAACTATTGAGATTTTAAAAGAAACTCAAGTTGGTTACAATGAGTTTTTTGCCGAACTCAGACAGCAATTTTTTGCTAATTGGCGAGAAGATGCTAGTCAGATTTTTAATAATGGGTTAATTACTCCTTCATCGGAACAGATAAGTTTATTGGATAAGTGGCGGAATTTATATCATTGTGCTTTGAATAGTTTGCATCCGGATGATATGTATAAGGTTGCTCAAATGTTGCGCGATCGCAATCCAATTACTGTCATCGTTCGTCCGGTCATAGAATCAATTTGGGAACCAATTACAAAAGAAGATAATTGGGAAGCTTTTTATGAGTTATTAAACAAAATTAGGTCAAAGAATTAACAAATGACAATTACCTAATGAATTCTGCGATCGCGTTCTAAATCGTAGATCACTTTTTCCCAATACCAAGTTTCTGTTTTGCCGGGGTTTTTCTCTCTTTCGTTTTCGATTAACCTTTCGGCAGTTGCCCAATTTCCGCCTACTAAGGTGAGGAGTCTACTTTGTAATTGAGGGCTAACTTTTTCTCTGGGATAGTTGTTGAATTTTTGTGTTTGATTGGGAGAAGATTTCGCTCTAGAGTGAAATTCAATGATCTCTTGTTTGATGATTAAGTCATAGTTACCGAAAAAGTTTTGTCCCAAGAGAGGAATAGCGCCAATTGCTACTAATAAATTGTTGACTGAGACACCACCAACCCCGATGGAAGCAACATTTCCCATCGGGGATTCGATGAGTTGTCCGTTAGCAATTACTGCTCTTTCTATACCAACAATAACCACATTTAGTACTGCTGCCATATCAGGAGTAATTGTGGTATGAGAAGCTCCCGTATCTAACAGCATTTCAAAAGTATGATAACTGTTAAACAATACATCAATTACAGGTGTTCCACCTTCGCGGCGTTTGATTTTTACTTGAAATATTTCAGATTGTTTTTTTAATATTTCCTTGGATTTGTTGATAGATATATTGGCTTTATTTTTTTCTGCTAATGCTTTTTGGTAGTTCTCATTATCGCTTCGTTCTTGATAGAGTTTGGCGGCTTGTTCAAAATCTGCGATCGCGGCAAAACTATCACCGTACTCAGCACGAGCAATTCCGCGATGATAATATCCTTCTGCTAAGTTTGGTTGGATATTTAAGGCTTGAGTAAAATCTGCGATCGCTCGCAAATAATAGCTCAATTTAGAGTGCATTAATCCTCGTTGGTAATAAATTTCATAACTTTGGTGATTTAGTTGAATTAACCAATTAAAATCTTCAATGGCTGCGGCGTATTGTCCGTTGATTCCTTTCTGAACTGCTTGGTTAATGAAGTCTGTTGGCTCGAACTGGAAGTTATATTTAGGAGTTTGACTAGTTTCAGGCTGGGGAGGTTGTAATTGTTTGATATTCTCTAAACATTGACGGCATTTAGCAGCTTCTTTTTGTTCTAAATAGATTTCGGCTGCTTTTTTGTAATTAGCGATCGCAACTTGGATATTTCCCAATTTATGACAAATCTTGGCTCTTAAATTATAAGCAGGTGCGTGATGGGGATTGATTTTAATTAACCGATCGGCATCATCCATTGCTTTGGCAAAATTTCCCAAAGCTAAGTAAGCTAAACTGCGAGCAAAATAGGCTTCTATCCGATCGGGTTGAATTTGTAAAACGCGATCGTAATCTTCGATCGCACTCTTGGTATCTTTAAAATCAAAACGTGCTAAACCTCTTTGGTAATAAGCATCAGCAAAGTCATGATTAATCCGCAAGGCGCGATTAAATTCTTGGATTGCACCTGATAAGTCTCCCTGACGAAACTTATCTATTCCTCGCTGGTAAAACTCTTGCTCTAGTTCCACAATGCCAAGATTTTGGTAGTGTAAATAAATCGGTTTTCGGTTTTATGATAAATAATCAGCTGCGTCGATTGACTTGCGGCGTCGCTTGCGATTTCGCACCCGCTGAATAATCCTTAAACCTACAAAATAAGTACTAATACTAGCGATGGTTCCTACTACCAAACAACCTAAGAGGAGGTCTGTCAAAAACTCAGTTCCCAGATCCATCATATTTTCCCAAGATTGAAAATCTTCAGGGGAAAAAGTTTCTTGAGAATTTAATAACCACCTACCAATTTGAAAGTTAAAGGCATAAAGAGGTACGGCAGTAAAAGGGTTACTGATCCAAGTAGCTGCGGCGGCGACAATTTTATTTCCTCTGATTAAAGCGGCAATCAGAATAGCAATTAAAGTTTGGGTAGCGATGAAGGGAAATAACCCTGCAAAAACTCCCGCCGCTAAACCCCTTGCGATCGATTCCGGACTTCCGCGCAGGCGAAGAAAGCGCAAGTAAAAGTAATGTAATTTACGCCGCCAATTCTGTCGGAAGCGTTTGGACTGACGATGGGAAGTAAATATAGTTTTTGTCGGTTGGGTGAGTAACCGCTGCTGAGATTTTCTAGACATAGGCGTCATAGGTTTCCAAGCTTTAGCTGGTTAGTTGGGAAAATACCCATACTTTTTAAATTAAGCGATCGCGGGGGTGATACACCACTCCTAGAGAGCGATCCCCGTTGATTTCGATGACTAAATCTACCCTGGTTGAGTTTCTAGTTAAAGGCTTAACAAACAGTTCTGGGTGGATGCTACGCCAGAAATACTCTACAAATCGATCCACCATTTCATCTGACATTCCAGATTTACTTAAGGAAACCATCTCCCTTTCCGCTTGTCGCCGCCACTGCTGAGAAAGGCGATAATCCACTGGATACAGCACCATTAAACGATCTAACCTTTCCCATAAAGGCAAATAATCTGTCAGCTTGGCATTCATATCGCGGGCAAAATCGCGATCGGCTGCGGTGATAATAGGCGGTGGGGCATTCTCGAAAGCACTGGGATCGATCGGTTCCACGCCGACAAACCAACCTTCAAACAGAACGATATCAATATTTTCCACGATTTCTGGCTGAGTGCGATCGCCAATTCCACCCCAAGCAGATTTATCAAAGCGGGGAACTTCCACCACACCCCGTTGCTTTCGTAGCTCGTCTAAAACTTCGATCCCCAAATCAACATCGTGGGTTCCGGGTGGCCCACGCCAAAGCAAACGGGGGTCTCGCGCTTGCAGCAGTCGTCTTTCCTCATAAGTTTTGTAAAGGTCATCCAGGGAAAGGCCGAGCGTTCGATAACCGAGATGGTCGAGAATTAAGATTAAAATAGCAGCTAGAGTAGTTTTGCCAGTGCCTTGTCCGCCCAAAATGCCCTGAATCAGCGGGCGTGCTAAATTTTGACGACATTCTGCTAATTGGATAGCCAGGGGAAGCCAAAGATTCCAGAGAGTTTCTAAAACCCTATTTTGGTTAGAAAAACCTTTATTTTGGCAAAATTGAATTACTTTACTGCTAACAGAGGAGAAAATTTGCGATCGCTTTTGGCAAATTTCTCCCACATTCTCAGGAGTAATCCCAAATGCTTTAGCCCGTAAATTCTCCTCTAGCAGCCAAAATAAAAGTTTTTTTTGGTCAAATTCCGATATAGATTCTCCCGACCTCAAATTTTGCAAAATTTCAGCGAGGGAATCATTTTCTTGAGCCATATTTTGACACCAATTTACTTGAAAGCGGTCATTTCCGCCTGCCCCTGTCAAAACAAATAAACGGGGCAAGCTTTTAACGTAAGTTGCTAGTTATCGAGTTTAGGCTGGTAGTAGAATGAGAAGATAATTTGAAAGTGAAAAAATTTTTTAACTATTTACTTTTAGTCTCTTCTTTCCCTAGCCCCTAGCCCCTACCTCGTTCAATTTTTATAACTAGCAACTTGAATTTTTAGATAAATCGAATCAAGACCCCAACTTGAAAGCTTCAATAAACAAACTGTAAGTCAAACCAATCTTGAGCGCATTTAACATCGCTGCCAACAGAGAAGTAGAAGCTTTGCGGCGAAAAA
Source organism: uncultured bacterium (assembly GCA_964546365.1). Lineage (GTDB taxonomy): Bacteria > Cyanobacteriota > Cyanobacteriia > Cyanobacteriales > Aerosakkonemataceae > DATNQN01. The sequence continues at coordinate 21,202 of CAZJJR010000027.1, forward strand.
CACCATAAAAAATGCGGCTTGTTAACTCTGTAAATCCCACTAACAATCCAGCCCCAAGAATATCCCAATCCGCAGCTTGTCCGGCAGTAGTAGGAATTGCCGTTCCCAAAAAAATACCGAACAGTAGGCTGATAGCCAACAGGGAAATCCGCCGCCAAGGGTTGATAAACCAGCTTCCCAGCTGAGTGCTAATCACATCTACTAGTTTATTCAATCGAGTATTTTGCATTACGATAATCTGTTCATTTCCAAAAAGTGATTCCAATACAGTTGGGGATCTGCTATACCCAGAATTAGAGACTATAAAGCCTCAAAATCGTTATGACTAAAAACTATGAATCTAAAACTAGTATTTTATCCTGCTGCTATCATCGGAGTTCTATTCTTAATGCTGGCATTAGTGCTGCAACGCTGGCAAATCGTGATTTCTTTTGAGCCACTAGAACCCCAAGCAACTTTACCCCTTGCCTCCTCGCCCATCAGTCCATCTGTTACCAGGTCTGCCGAATCCTCATTTACCGAATCTACACCAAAACCCACTGTTAATGCGGCGGCGAACGGCGAGCGAAAAGAAGCAACTAGCACCGCTAAACCATCAGCAGCACTTCCACCAGGCGTTCTGCGCCTGAGCAATCAAAGCGAACATCCCATTCGAGTAGCATTTCTAGCCAAGGAACAAGCTAGCAAATCCACTCAAAAGCCTGGTTATGGCGAACCTGCCCACTGGGATTTTGAGCCAGGAGAGGGAGCGAGTAGCGGACTGGTTTTGTCTTTACCTGCCGGATTTGTCAAACTGGACGAGGGAGATATTTTGATTGCTTTTGCTCAAGATGGTTCTCGTCGGTATTGGGGGCCATTCGTGGTGGGAGAAACGCCCCAACCAGCTTGGAATAAAGATAAAAAAGAATGGCAGTTAATTTTGTCACCTTAGGTTATACCAATTCACTTCAACCCTGTCGTTTATCTTTCTCCCTGCCCCTGCTCCCTACCCCTTCTTCGCTTTTGTGGATAGTACAGTTGTTGAACGGGTCTGATTTTTGCTAGAAATATTCGATTTACGGGTAAAGTTAAATCTGGCCACAAAACCAGGCAGGGAATTGTTTACGGACAGTGAAAGGTTACATGGAAAAAAGTTTCGATCGCTTGATTACCTCTGTAGGAAAATATTCGCAACAGCATCCCGAAATCAAATGGGTGCTGTCCTTTTTGTGGTTGATATTGATTGGTTGGCTGGCATTTTTCTGGAATTTAGGCAATATCGGTCTGATTGACGAAACAGAACCCTTATTTGTGGAAGCTGCTCGCCAAATGGTGGTAACTGGTGATTGGATCACGCCCTATTTTAATGGGGAAACTCGTTTTGACAAGCCTGCTTTAATTTACTGGTTGATGGCAGTTGCTTATAAAATCGTGGGAGTAAATGAGTGGGGGGCGCGACTGCCCTCTGCTTTAGCTGCTTTTGCTCTGGCGGCAATGGCTTTTTACACGCTACGGTATTTTGGTTTTCCTTCTCCAGCTACGTTGGTAAATCAGCAACAGGAGAAGGAGGAAAAATTTCCCCATCACTTTTCTCTTTGGTTATCAGCTTGGATAGGTGCAGCTTTAATAGCTTTGCATCCTCTGACCATTGTTTGGGCAAGGACTGGCGTTTCGGATATGCTGTTGAGTGCCTGTATGGGAATGGGATTGTTATCATTTTTTTTGGGATATGCGCGAAAAAATGAACCAGAAAAGAGTTTACCGATTTCCGATTCCCGCTTTTCCATTTCTCCCAAATTCTGGTATTTATCCTTTTATATTTTCATTGCTTTAGCGGTTCTTACAAAAGGGCCTGTAGGAATTGTTTTACCCGTTTTGATTATCGCTGCTTTTCTACTTTATTTGGGTAATTGGCGAGAAGTTTTGGCGGAAGCGCAATTACTAATAGGTAGTTTGATTTTTTGCGCGATCGCTTTGCCTTGGTATGTTTTAGTTATTTTGCGTAACGGTAATGCTTATATTGATTCGTTTTTTGGATATCACAATATCGAAAGGTTTACTCAGGTAGTTAATCGCCATTCTGCCCCCTGGTATTTTTATTTTCTAGTGGTACTGGTGGGATTTTTTCCTTGGTCGGTTTATTTACCTTTGGCGATCGCGCGTTTAAAATTTTGGCAGCGCCGCCATTGGCAAAACTCTCCCCGTGCTACCCATCTGGGCTTATTTGCCTTTTTTTGGTTTGCGGTAATCTTTGGCTTTTTCACGATCGCGGTTACCAAACTTCCCAGTTACGTATTACCTTTGATGCCTGCGACTGCTATTTTAGTAGCGCTTTTGTTCGGTCAACAAATTTCTTTAATCGTCGAACATCGGTCATTAGGAAAAAATCCGGGTCTGTTCTGGAGCGGGATTTTTAATGTAGTGCTTTTGTTGGCAGTGGCGTGTGTAATTCTTTATAGCCCTAATTTAATCGGATACGATCCAGCCGTACCGAACCTTTATAAATTGGTTGAGCGATCGAATTTACCAATTCGCGGATTTTTCATTTGGGGTTTAACTAGTCTTGGTGCGGTTATCTTATTGCTGCGACGGCATTGGCAACCTTTTTTGGTAGCCGTAAATTTGGCAGGTTTTTTGGCTTTTTTAATTTTTGTCTTAACTCCCGGTTATTTTTTAGTTGATGAAGCTCGTCAGTTACCTTTGCGGGAATTAGCTACTGTGGTTACTCAGGTACGGCAACCGGGAGAAGAGTTAATTATGGTTGGTTTTAAAAAGCCTAGTTTGGTATTTTATACAAAGCAATCGGTAAATTTCTTCAAAAGTTTTGAAGAGGCTTTTGCTTACATCGAACAACCTGCTAACCCTCAAAGAAATTCGTCTTCAGTTCTACTCTTAACTCAATCTAACAAGATCGATCCGGTTATTTTACAGCGCCTTAAATACCAAAAATTAGCCGATGCTAGCGCTTATGAGTTATTACGAGTTTCTCAGAAGCTACGGTCTAACGGGTAGGGGCTTAGGGAAGAAACAAGAGAGAATTGCTAAAAATGTTGATTTTATAGCTTTTTTCCTACCTCCCAGCCCCTCACCCCGATCGACTAATCTTTTTTGATGAATAAGGCGCGATAAACTGGTTCTCCTCGCGATAGAGTAGAGAGTTCTCTTTCGGTGGGAACTGGTATGGGGTTAACTTCTAGCCATTGGGAAGTTTGTCGATAGAAAGTGGGATTTTCGCTAAAGCGATCGCACATCTCTACTGCTACTTCTTTGATATCGGATTGAATAAATACCCATCCTTTAGGAACCAGATAAATGGCTAAGTCGTTAACCATTCCTGGTTGTACTACTCGCCGTTTGTGATGGCGTTTCTTAAACCAGGGATCGGGGAATTGAATTGCTACGCGCTGCAATATTCCGGCGGGTAAAGAACTTAATAAATGTCCGAGCGAGTTGTTAGCATTACCAAACAAGTAATGAAGATTTTTTAATGCCAGTTTATCTCTTTGCTTGTTGGCTTCTTCGACTAAAGGTTCGCGAATTTCTAATCCTAAGAAATTCCAATTGGGTTGTAACTGTGCCATTTGTAAAATAAAATTTCCTCTAGCACAACCGATGTCTAAAAACAAGGGTTGTGTCAAATCAGCATAAATCTGATTCCAATCAGGGGGACTGGTGGTAACTTGATACTTGTTACTGAGGGGGTTAACGTGTTGGCGAACTCGAACAGCTGCCAAAATAAATACTCCTGTTCACCGATCGAAATTCGAGCGAGACGATCTTAATTATTAAATAATTATTCCCGATAAGTAATAAAAAATTAAAATATACTAGACGGGGATCGACCTTTTGCCACCCTATCCCTGCATTGGCGCTATGAGTCTAAATTTCCGCTTTGCGGTGGTGAGCGACTTGCACGTTGCCCTGCCTCAAACTATCTGGGATAGTCCACATCGCTTTCATCTAGTGGAAGTCAGTATTCCAGCATTGGAAATGGTTTTCAACCATTTGGAACAACTGAATTTGGATTTTTTATTGCTGCCGGGGGATCTCACCCAGCATGGAGAACCGGATAATCACGCTTGGTTGGCCTCACGTTTATCCGAGTTGCCTTTTCCAGTTTACGTGGTGCCGGGGAATCATGATGTCCCTTATTTGCATAAAGCGGAAAATGCGATCGCTTGCGTGGATTTCCCACACTACTATCAAAAGTTTGGTTACGATGACCCCAACCAAATTTATTACACTTGCGAAATTTTGCCAGGGGTGCGCTTAATCGGGCTCAATTCCAATCAGTTCGATGACGAGGGAAAACAGCTAGCACGGGGACGCCTGGATGAGCCGCAATTGAACTGGCTCAAACAGGTATTAGCAGACGCATCAGAAGAATTAGTGTTAGTGATGGTGCATCACAACATTGTCGAACACCTGCCCGGGCAATCTCGCCATTCGATGGGGCGGCGGTATATGTTAGAAAATGCGCCGGAATTGCTGGAAATTTTGCAAAATCGGGTTCAGCTGATATTTACTGGGCATTTGCACGTTCAAGATGTCGCTTGCCACCAAGGAATATACGATATTACTACTGGTTCTCTAGTTAGTTATCCTCATCCTTACCGCATTTTGCAGTTCCGTAGCGATGAACTAGGCAGAAAGTGGTTGCAATTAGAAACTCATCAGCTAAAGTCCTTACCGGATTGGCCGGAATTACCCCAATTATCTCGTCAGTGGATGGCCGATCGCAGTTTTTCCTTCATGTTCAGGCTGCTCACCGAACCTCCATTAAGTTTGCCCCGAACTACCGCAGAGGAACTTGCTCCCAGTTTGCAATATTTCTGGGCTGATATTGCGGGTGGGGATGCCATTTTTGACTTTGCTCATTTTCCACCTACGGTACGTCGTTTTTTTAATAGCTTCAGCGCTATTAGTGCGAATGGCACGCCCACCTTTATTGATAATCACGCTACTTTGCTGTTGTCCTAGTGCCTACAAATTTCGGCAAATGCCAAAGACGGAAGTATAACCGTGTAGGAAGGTGCTACCTCCGACTGGGCCAATTTCTCCGTTACAGAAGAAACCGCCCACGGGAACGTTGCTTAAGTAGCGACGGAACAGTCGGGAGTCAAAATTAGGACATCCATATAATCCTTCTCCTCTGCCCAAACAGGAGAACATCAAAGCACCAACGGCATCGGAATTGGGATGTTGCTGTTGATAGCGTTTGAGTAGCATTTCCAAGTCTTCTGCTGAAGTATGGGCATCTCGGAGGTGAAATTGGATACGCTGCCCCGAACGAACCCGATCGCCGATCGCGATCGCGCCTGCTCTGGGATCGACTCCCAGCAAAGTGCGAATTAAAAAATCGCCATGTTCCAAATCCAACTTGAATTCATCTCGCGCCACCCCCACAAATAAAGAATTCTGGGCTAGCATCCGATCCTCTTCACTAAGAGTTTGAATCAAGTCTCGCAAAGCATCTAAAGGTTTGCGCGATTTTCCGCTGATATCGCAAGCATTGGCTTGTTCCTCCAGTCCCATTACCACATTGCGTTCTCCTTCCGTGACGCGATATGGTTGACCGATCGGACGGCATCCCTGAGCCACGATACTCTCTAAAACTATATTCCCGCTCAAGGCTACACCAACGGTTCCTTCGCGGTAAAGTCGGTAGTTACAGAATAAACCGCTACTGCCCACCATACTGCCACCGCTAGCGAGTCCTCCCACTTTAATCGATCCTGGATAAGCGAAATCCAATCCTTGGCAGAGATCGTTGATGGCAGAGGAAAAAGGATCGGCTAGCAAAATAAAGTGGGGGTTAGCTTGGGGCAGTACGCCGATCGTATCGATCCAAGCATCTGGCGGGCTATCTAAATCGGGCAAAGATTCCGGCTGAATGTGAAAAGCACGAATATTTACGCCTGGTAAGGACATCAGAGTCAGGCTTAATCCCGGTTCTCCCTCAACTTCCTGTGCTTCTCCCTGGCGATTCATCCCGATCACGCCACCCCCACCGCATCCAATTACCACCGGTACGGGCAGTACTTCCTGCAATAGAGGCATCAGCCTGCTATATTCACTGGTAAAAGCAGAGGAAATAAATACTACCGCCAAATCTGCGCTAACTCCTAGAGATTCGCTGGCGCGTTCTGCTACTTCTTCAACAGCCGCTTCCAAAGAAGGACGAGTTGACAGCGCATTCGCCCATTTAAGCCGATTAGTCATGGGGTTTACCATCGTCCTCA
>CAZJJR010000027.1:27436-35136 GCA_964546365.1 uncultured bacterium
TTTGATGTTATTTTTAGTCTAAAGATTTACCGATCGAGCTTTTGTGCTAATTTCCCTCGATCGTTTAGCTACTAACCTAAGCTGGCGCAAAAAACCTGTTTTGAGAAGCCAGGAAGTGAAAAATGCTCGATAATGGATTCTTGATTCTCTCCTCCTCTCAGCTTGCCTGCTTAGATCGATCGTGGGTAATAGTATATATTGCACTATGTTTGCCATTTACCATGCAATAGCACTTTCAGCTACAAAAAGCTGTAACTATCTTGTCTAACTGAATTTTAGCGATCGCAAGTTAAGAAGTGTTAAGCTATAAACTAGCATAATCAATAGAATGTAATCCCCTCTGGGAAGCGATCGGCGGTTAAATCTTAAAAAATAAACTTGGATACCGCTTTAATGAATAGGCTGACTGTATCAATAATAGTTAGGCTATCTCAGACACCAGCCTCCCAGGTAAGATTTACCAGAAGGCTAAATCTATATCAGATCGGCTCTTCTGGCTGAAAAATTTGATTGAGAAAAGAAACCTATGAGCAACATCCAAGAAAAAATCGAACAAGAACTAGAGCAGGCTCGTGAAGTCTGCGATGTTAAGGGTAGCAACTCCAAAGAATGTGCTGCTGCTTGGGACGCTGTAGAAGAATTGCAAGCAGAAGCTTCTCACCAACGACAAGTTAAGCCAAAAACTTCTTTAGAGCAATTTTGCGATGCTAACCCCGAAGCTGCTGAGTGCCGGATTTACGAGGACTAAGATTTGTTAGTCCTACCGTTGGCGATGACTGCCAAAACAGCGCCTTTGGCACGTAATTAACAATTAACTAAGGCAACCGGACTTTGTTGTAAAAGTTCGAGTTGCTTATTTTTTCGTTTCCGCGCGAGGACACGTTAAAAACCAACGCCAATCCAATTTTGCGATAATATTGTTTTTCCACCTGATGTCAGCATTATACGAGCTATGCAAGACCCTTGGTTTAAACCGCTAGTCTGGATGGACTACAAACTAGCACTGTTATTCACGCTGATTATTCCTTTAATTTTACTGATTTGGGCTTTCGTCGGAAAGATGGAAGCCATTCAACGTTTGTTAATTATCTACTGGCGAGTAGCGAGTCTATTAGCAATTACAATTTATTTAATGATAGCTGCTATTCCTATTAGCTTTATTTCAGGTATTTTAGCTCGGATATTAATACCGATATCTGTCTGGTTTTGGACGGATATTAACGAAGAGATTAATGACTTACCCGCGCGGCCACTGAAATTGGCTCTCACATCTTGGCGGTGGGCAATTTCCGTTTATTGCACGTTGAGTGCTATAGCGCAAATTCCTTTTTTAGGATGCGCCATTTCTGCCAGACAAGCCGTACTGGAAAACCCGTCTTGCCGAGTTTGGTTAGATCCACCTTGGGCTTACAAATTACTATTTCATCCCCAGCCTGGTAATCAAGGATTTTTGGGCTTTTTAGGGGTCGTGGGATTGATTATTTACGTAGCTTATTTTGGTTATTTCTTGTTTGTTAGATTGGCAAAAGAAGGACGCACGGCGATCGAACAGTAAAGTGTTAAGTTGTGATTGGTTATCGTTCATTTTTCATTAGTAAAAAAAAGACCAATCCGATCGGTATTAACTTTGTAATTAATGGCGAATGACTGCTCTAAAATCAATAGCGATCGACCATGATTAATGCCATTGAAAAACGCCTCGAACAATACACTGCTAAGCGTCCGCAAGAAGTATTGCTGGTGAATGTTGAAATTGCTGGAGAAGAAGACCAAGTTGCTATTTTTAGGGGTTTTTCTAGTTCTTTAATGCGTCCGACGGCAAACGACCCGGATGTATCGGTGTTGCCAGATAACGCGAAAGTGATCGGTATCGATCGAGTAAGTAGTCCTTACAATCCAGCATCTCCTCGTTATCTAGAACGAGGATTGACTTGGGAAAAGATGGAAGCTTTGTTGTTAGAGGTGGGCGTTTAGTTAAGGCGAACTTAAATAAGCAAATCCCCAATACTAGACTATCAAAGAATTTAATTCTAGTCAGTGTCTTTTTCTACCGTTTTTTATAAAATGGTGGAAATTTAAACTATTGAGTTCAAGAATTGATAATTCGAGAGCGATCGTCAAAAATAACTGACAATGTATCGGTGGATATATAAATCATGAAAAATAGATGAAAAGAACAATTTTAGTTGAATTTGCCGATGGAAATAAGCTTTTAGGCAGATGCGCTAATTTTTAACTTAGCTTTTTTCAACGCTGAGTGATTTAGCGCATTTTTGGCAGTGAAGAGCAAGTTCGATGATTTTAAGTTGGGTAGCGTACAACTAAGTAATCAAAATCAGCGCAGAATATTACAGAGGGTAGACAAGTTCCCGAAAGTGCTATCCTCCACTTGTAAGGTGTGTTGTGTGGAGTGTGTTTAAAATATGGTTAAAACCCCCGTGCGGACTCAGCTTTTTAGTGGCTCTCAATTGCCACTAGGCTCAGGAGATTCATTATCATCGTTAAAACAAATCAATCTTGATTCTGCGAACAATCCGCTGAATTTACCTGCAACGCCTTTGTTTGGTACGGATGGAATTCGCGGCAGAGTAGGCGATTTGCTCAATGCCGAATTAGCCCTGCATATTGGTTTTTGGGCTGGTCAAGTGCTGCAAAGTAATGGCAATAGTACTGGGCCGGTGATTGTAGGGCAAGATACTAGAAACTCCAGCGATATGTTAGCAATGGCCTTAGCTGCTGGTCTGACTTCAGCTGGACTGGAAGTTTGGCATTTGGGGGTGTGTCCTACTCCATGCGTAGCTTATTTGAGCAGCGTTTCTCAGGCGGCGGGTGGAATCATGATCTCTGCCAGCCATAATCCGCCAGAAGATAATGGGATTAAGATTTTCGGCCCAGATGGTACTAAGCTGTCGAAAGAATTACAAGCAGAAATTGAAGCGGGGCTGCGAAGAAATTATAGTCTTAGTCCGGAAGCAAGTAATTGGGGAAAACATTTCGATCGCCAAGATTTAGTCAGTACTTATGCTGAATCGCTGCAAAAACCCCTGTTACCGGAAATCGATTTGCGGGGAATGCGAATCGTGCTGGATTTGGCGTGGGGTGCAGCGGTTAACTTGGCACCGCAGGTGTTTGCTTCGATGGGGGCTGAGGTAATTTCGTTGCACGATGTTGCTGATGGCGATCGCATTAATGTTAACTGCGGTTCTACTCATTTGGAACCGTTGAAAACAGCAGTGCGCGAATATAATGCAGATTTGGGATTTGCTTTTGATGGTGATGCCGATCGGGTTTTAGCTGTAGATGCCCAAGGTAGAGTAGTGGATGGGGATTACATCCTCTATTTCTGGGGTAAAACTCTTTCTCAAGCGCAACAATTACCCAAAAACATGATCGTTGCTACGGTGATGGCTAATTTGGGATTTGAGAAAGCGTGGAAAAATTTGGGCGGTGAATTCCTGCGAACTGCGGTAGGGGATCAATACGTTCATGCGGAAATGCTCCGTCAAGGTGCTATGTTGGGCGGGGAGCAATCGGGGCATATCCTTTGCCGTCATTACGGAGTAAGCGGCGATGGTTTGTTGACTTCTTTGCATTTAGCTGCATTGGTCAAACGGATGAATGCTTCTTTATCCCAATTGATCGATAGCAGTTTCCAAACTTATCCCCAATTATTGAAAAACGTGCGGGTGGAGGATCGGGAACGTCGGCTGAATTGGAAAAATTGCGATCGGTTGACTAGTACTATAGCTCAAGCAGAAGCAGATATGGCCGATCGAGGACGGGTACTAGTTCGGGCTTCCGGTACCGAACCCCTGATTCGCGTCATGGTGGAAGCAGTTAGTGCTGATTTAGCCGATCGCTGGGCTAACAATTTAGTAGCAGCCGTGCAGCAATATCTCGTAGCCTAGATTAACCAACCTCCACAAACTTAATTTTCACCCAAACAAGCAGTCGTCAAAGATTTTCTATCTTAGCGGCTGCTTGTTTTAAATTTGGATAACAGATCGCTAGTTTGTATAATACAACACTAAACTTTGAAGCTTTTTCGCGCATAGTTTTTAAAGATGCAAAAATCTGCCTTAATTCAGCAATTATACTCATCTTTCAGGGTAATTTTGAAGATTTTTAACTGCTAGTTACGATAACTTAAGCAGTGATTAATAATGATGGATTTTCGTATATTTAAAAACTTAGAGGAACCTTTTCATGGGGCAAGCTTCTAGCAATGGAAAAGCTAATAATTTAGTGCATTTAGAATTGTTACCTGCCCAAAATTCTCCTTCTAGCTTTGATGTTCATCGCCTCTCTACTGCTAGAGAGATTAGTGCCGCAGTGGTAAACGTCAGCGGTCGTCAGCGGATGTTATGTCAAAGAATAGCCTTATTTTGTCTTAGATTAGTTTGCACTCAAGACATCGCAGAACGAGAAAGGTTGCGTAAGGAGTTGCACAGCGCGATCGATTTAATGGAAAAGTCTCACAACGGGTTGATTAATGGTGACCCTGAAATGAAGTTACCGGGGAAGCTTTCCTTAGTAGTGAAAGCTATGTACTTTGAAGCTCCTTTTTACTTAGATCGGCAGGTGCGCCAATATATTACCCAAGTCAGAGCATTACTACAAACTGAAGATAGCCAATTAACTTACACGAATTTTCATTTAATTTATATATTAAAAGCGTCCGAGAGAGAATTAATTAACCTTTTAGATGCAGTAGTCAATCAGTATCAAAAAGAATCGGAAGCAGAACAAATTGCCATCAATATCAATTTGGAAGAATTATATTCTCAGAGTTGTACCGCCACTGCTAATGCCGAATCCCAAGCCGAACATTTAAAAGAGGCATTACAGGAGTTACAACAAACTCAAGCTCAACTAATTCACGCAGAGAAAATTTCTAGTCTCGGTCAGTTAGTGGCTAGTTTAGCCCATGAAATAAACAATCCCATAAGTTTCATCTGCGGCAATTTAAGTTACGCAAATAAATATGTCAAAGAGCTTATAGAATTATTAGAGCTTTATCAAAAGGAATGTACATCTTTAAGTCCGGAAATTCAAGAAAAAATTAAAACGAGCGATTTCTTTTTTTTGATGAAAGACTTGCCAGAAGTGTTGTCTTCCATGCAAATAGGTGTCGATCGCATTCGTCAAATGATGCAATCACTGCGAACTTTTTCCCGGATAGATGAAGAGGAAATGAAAAAAGTTAATATTCATGAGGGAATTGACAGTACTTTGTTGATGTTACAAAGTCGCATAAAATCTCAAGCTAAAGGTCGGGGAATTAAAATTATTAAAGAATACGATAAATTGCCAGATATACAATGTTATCCCGGTCAACTGAATCAGGTATTTATGAATATTTTGAGTAATGCAATTGACGCATTAGAAAGCGTGACAGAAAATCAAATAGTAGGGAATAATGAATTATCATCTGATTTTGACATCCCTACTATTTATATTGGCACGGAATTAATAAATTCCAATCGCGTGAGAGTGCGGATTTGTGATAATGGCCCGGGCATGACAGAAGAAGTAAAAAATAGATTGTTCGAGCGCTTTTTTACTACTAAGCCAGTTGGTAAAGGTACTGGTCTTGGTTTGTCGATCGGTCACGAAATTATTACCAAAAAGCATGGCGGTTCTCTACTTTGCTTTTCCGAACTTGACAAAGGAACAGAATTTTGCATCGAATTGCCAATCGAGAAAAAAGAGTACTTACCTAATTCTTTAGTTGATGAAGGCTTAGTGGTTTTTCCGCCCAGCCAGTAGAGGTTACCAGCGAGACGCGATCGCAAATAAGTAAAAAGCTAAATTCTCAAGTGGATGCCAATGCTCCAGCAAGTATTTGGTAAATTTTGATTCAATTTGTTTAAGCGATCCCAAATATTATATAAAATTAATCGGGTTGTTTCACAATTTATGCAATGAAAGTGCAAAATTGAGATAAAATAAAAATCTTCCTGCTACAAGCTCAAGTAAAAGTTATCAAGAAATGATGACTTAATAAAGTTGAGTGAATTAATTTAAATTTTGCAATTAAACAGGTAAATAAATGTCAGTAGCTGCTATAAAAATATAGTAAATCAAGCGAAAGAGTTTTAGCAAGATTGGTAGAAAAATTACAATGTTGATGAGATGTAACTATGTTAGGCGCTTTATCCTTTTTACCTCGGCTATCCACTATGTCGTCCTGCGAAAATCAATTGGGTACTACCAATGTTTTAGGCTCTCATCGGCGCAGCGTGACGCTCCGTAAAGCGATCGATCGCATTTGGAACTCTTTAGAGACAAAAGCAGGTTCGCAACATAGTTCGCCTCTTTTACAAACAGCAGTGGATGAAGTTGCCAACTTGTTACATTTAGACCGCTGTAGTTTTGTGTGGTACTTTCCTAACACCCAACGAGTACAAGTAATCTGCGAACAGATTTGCAGCAAACAAAAATCCGTTCAACGTAATTACAACGAGCTAGATATATTTACTTCATCAGCTAGTGCCATTAGCCAAGGACAGGTCATTACTAACGCTGAAACTAGTATGGCAAAGGAATTTTTCGATACGATGGCTAGATGGTTTTCTCATCGGGTATTTAAAGGTAAAAAAACCAAGCTTTTAAAAAAACAAATAGAATTTATTTCCGGGTTGCATCAACTAGGAGAATTATCTTACTTAATATTTCCGATCGGTCGAGTTAATGGTGATGAAACACTCCTAGCAGAACAAAGCAAAATCGAGTTAATGGTTTGTTGGCGAAAATGGCCTCGTAAATGGTCTGATAATGAAATAGATAGCTTGTATTTAGTTAGCCAACAGCTAGAAATTGCAATTAGGCAAAGCCAACTTTACGAACAAAGCCAAAAAAGAGCTAAACGAGAAAAGTTAATCAATCAGATTACCAGTCAAACGCGCCAAAGTTTCGATTTAGAAACAATATTAACTTCTGCGATCGCTCAACTATTAGAAGCTTTAGAAGTAGACCGAGCAGTAGTTCATTTGGTCGAAGAATCCAGCAAGTACGACAAAAAAGAAGCGGAAAAAAAAGAACTAAAAGTACAAGTAGACAGACACTCATCTCCTTGTTTAATTAGCCAAAATAGCAGCAATTCAAAAACTTCTTCGGTTATTTCAAGTCAAAAGTATCAAAATTTTTGGGAAATCGCCCATAGAGCAACCTATCGACGGCAGCATTTGTATGAAGTTTACCGAGAAGGTTTTCCTCCCTCGATCGATGATTTCGATACCCACGGACCGATTACTCAATGGGTAATACAGCACCGTCAAACGGTAGTAATTAGCGATATTAGCAAAGACCCGCGCATTGGCGAACACAATGAAGAATATCAAAAAGCTTGCATTAAATCTTCTTTAGTCGTGCCAGTACAAGCAAATAACGTGCTGCACGCTATTTTATATTTAAACCAATGCGGTCACAATCGATACTGGTCTAAAAGCGATCGAGAATTAGCAGAAGCAGTCGCCAATCAACTAGCGATTTCTATCCAACAAGCTTGTTTGTTTGCCCAAACTCGTGCCTCAATGGAACGAGAGTCACTGCTAAGGCTAATCAGCGATCAAATTCGCAGCACCCTTGATTTAAAAACTATTTTGCAAACAGCAGTGCGGGAAGTACAAAATCTTCTCAACACGGATCGGGTAGCAATTTATCAATTTACCGAAGGTTTCCAAGGAGAAGTGGTAGTA
>CAZJJR010000028.1:0-18497 GCA_964546365.1 uncultured bacterium
AACTGGGTTTCTAATTTCGATTCTGAGAAATCTGTAAGAAATGTCCGATTAGATAAAGAGAACCGCACAAAACGAGTAAAGAGGGAGGGGATGAGATGGCAGCTTGTAAACCGGAAATCAGATCGGGATGAGTTTCTACTAAAGTTACATCCGGACAGACATGACGAGCGAGAGTGGCTAATTCTTCTGGATCAGCAGAACTATGGTCGGGAACTGGGACTAAAAATAATCGATTGCATGGTCGGAGTAAAGCTTGAAAGATATCGGCATGGTCTTTAGTCGAAAGCATTCCCATTACCCAGGTAATAGATTGAGAATTTAAGGTATCGACATATTGACGAAGGGCGATCGCAGAAGCAGGATTATGAGCGCCATCTATTAATAATGTACGATTTTGCCAAGTTATCCACTGCATTCTTCCCGGCCATTTAGTTTTTCTCATACCAGAAACGATCGCCTGTTGGGAAATCTGCCAACCATGTTGTTGAAGAATTTGCACAGATGCGATCGCCAAAGTAGAATTAGCCAGCTGAATATCTCCCGACAAAGGTAAAGGATATTCAATTCCTTGATATTCTACCCATCTTTCCTGTTTCCTCTGCGCTCTCTGCGCCTCTGCGGTTAGTAACTCTTTAGCTGGTGCGGGAAAAACCGCCGGACAACCTAATTCTTCTATTCTTTTTTTCACCACTGCTTTTGCTTCTAGGGGCAAATTTCCCACCACAGTCGGACAACCCGATTTGAGAATACCAGCCTTTTCTCTAGCGATATCTGCTAAAGTAGGGCCTAAAACTTGCCAATGTTCGCGACTAATCGAAGTAACGATCGTAACCAGAGGGCGATCGCAAACGTTCGTCGCATCTAATCTTCCTCCCAATCCCACTTCAATTACTGCCACATCTACTTTTTGTCGAGCAAAATATAACCAAGCAGCAGCGGTAATCACCTCAAATTGAGTGGGAGATTCTTCATTTGAGTTAATCGCCGATTTGACTTCTAAGAGCAATCGTTCTAACTCATCTAATGAAATGGGTTGTTCGTTTAAGTAAATTCGTTCGTTCCAATCAACTAAATGGGGAGAAATATATCGTCCGACTCGATAACCCGCCTCGGTGAGAATAGAAGAAAGGTAAGCGCAAACAGAACCTTTCCCATTGGTACCCGCTACGTGAATCACGGGTACTTGATGATGGGGATTACCTAAATCGGCAAGTAGTTTTTGAATGCGTTCTAGTCCGAGATGGACGCCAAAGTGTTGAAAAGAGTTCAGAATATTATCAACGTTCACTTTTATGTTACCAAATTCAAATTTTGCTCTCAAAAATTTAAGCCAACCGAGCGGGTTTTCTGAATAGGATTTGCCTGTTAGATAATGGTTTTTAATTGAAAAGCTTGTTCGTTGAGTTTTTCTACCCCGGATTTAGTATACCTAATCCCCGCAGCAGTTTCGGCAACGCTTTGGTTAAGGCTATTCATGGCGTTTACGATCTCTAGGATCGCGGATGCTCGCTCTTTAACATTTACAGAAATGTTTTGATTGCTAATAAAAACATCATTAGCAGCTTGTCTGACACCTTGAAAAGTATCGGCTGCTTTAGTAGCAATTTGCAAACCAGTTTCGAGAGTTGTAGCAGCTTCTTCTGTTGCTTGAATTGTCGATTTAATTGCATCTTGAATTTCCGGAACGATCGCATTAATTTTTTGAGCCGCATCGCGACTTTGGTCTGCCAATTTGCGAATTTCCGTTGCTACTACTGCGAAGCCTCGACCGTGTTCGCCAGCCCTGACTGCTTCTACTGCTGCATTGAGGGCTAGCATATTAGTTTGATTGGCTAAATCGCTCACTAAATTCGCCAAAGTAGAAATATTCCCGATTTGATAGGTTCGATCTTCTAAGCGCTGGCTTTGTTGAGAAATTACCTTTGCTTTTTCTTGCAGACTTATCATACCTTGGAGGGTTTGCCTGAGTAAATTTGCACCTTCCTCTGCTAAAGTTAAAGCTTGACGCGCACCAGTTGCTACATTTTCTGCCTCCTGCGCTGTTTGTTTAGAGGCGGTGCTAATTTGTTCGATGGTAATTGCAGTGTTATTCACAGCAGCAGACTGGGAAGCGGTAATTCTTTCTTGTTGTTCGAGAGTGGAAAAAATTTGCAAAGAAAACTCGGAGATATTATCTGATAATTGTTTAATTAATTCTACCAGGCGTTTGAGGCGAAAGTATCCTAACGGGATGACTAAAACCAAGGATAAGAAAATGATCGATCCAGCCATCGTTTTAAATTGCTCGATCGCTGCAAAAACTTTGCTTTTTTCGGTTTGATAAATCAGTACTAAGCCTTGCTTGTGTTCGGGAAAGGTCGGGATTGAGTGATAGGTGATGATATACCGATCTAATTTAGTGTTATGACCTTGATTGCCGCTGAGAATTTCTTGACTAATCTGCAACGGATAATCTTTATCTAATTTTTCGTTAGTTTTGAGGTCGAATCCCCATTCTTTACTGGGATTTGGATGGTAGATATAATAGCCGTCTTGATTTACGAGTAATACTTGAGTTTCATTATCGATGTTGATTTCTCTAATAAGTTTAATGAATTCGTTAGCCAACACATTGGCTATCACAAGACCTTTCGTATTACCTGCCGAATCGAAAGTTGGGGTAGCGTAACGAATCACTGGTTTAAAAGGGCGCTCTATCTGGCCTCGTTCTTGGTTTAGTTCTACGGGTGAAACGTAAATTTTGTTTAAACTTAATTGTATTGCTTTAATAAAATAGTCGCGATCGGATTTATTTTGCATTTGCGATCGCGAAATAATCTTAATATTAACACCGTCAGAATCAACTCGTACCATTTCTTGGCCGTTCTCGTCTAAATATCGCAGCTGCATATAATAAGGTTTCGCCTGCATGAGCGCTACAAAAATAGTTTCTAGCCGTTCTACCCAAGCATCGTAAGAAGAGTTACTTTGTCGATCTATTCCTTGACCCGCTCTAGCCCGGATAATACCCTGAATGGGCGGAACTTTACTGAGGAATAATACATCTTCATTAATATTATGTAAAAATGCGCTAATCTTTTCAGATTTTTCATTAACTAAAGAATCTAGCTGATTGAGGGATAACTCAGATAAAGCGGTAGTGGAAGAGGAAATGCCATACCATCCTACGATACCGACGGGAATAATCGTGCTTAAAAGCAATAACACCAGCAGTTGGTTTTGCAGTTTTTTAAGAAATTTTGTCATCATGATTGTTTAGTTATATATAAATTTTGGCAACTTCAGCCCGCAGTAAGCAAAAGTACCAAATTAACGATAGAAAAAAGGGTTTATATGTAAAATTCCTGAATTTCGGTTAATTAATTTTAACCTAACTATTACTCAGAGTGGCTAAAGCGCGATCGCGCCTTTCAACTAGATAGCGTTCTCAACTAGCAAAGGCGAACTTCCTCAATATTTGTCTGTTTTTATACTGATAATGGATATAATAACCAGAACTTAGTACGTTGTGAGTAATTTATAAGTGACTTAAACTTGAAATAATTGCTCTGGTTTGAGGTTTTTACTAGAATTGGTCATGTCCCCAAGATCGTTGCAGGTACTTCCAAACTACATTCCACAAGTAAAATCTGCTTTTAAAAAGCGGTATATTCGCCAGAGAGATTTAGCAAGAGATGCAAAGACTGGCGCTAACAGCGTTAGCCATTTTTTGAATGGAAAACCAGTGGTGCGGAAAAATTTCTGCCAACTCTGTCATTGTTTGGGTATAGACTGGGAAACGATTGCCAGCGTAGATTTTAGCGATAGTTCGGACATTTCTCTCGATCCAGAAGCATCTAATACCTCTAATTGTAGTTATTTCGTGGGACGTGGAACGGCAATTAGAGAACTTAAAGAATTAGTTAATCAAAAAGCGAAAATTATCCTGATTTACGGTGAGGGCGGTGTAGGTAAATCATCTTTGTCTTGGCAGTTCCTCAGTACTCAGGAATATGACTTAATTTTAGAAGTTTGGATGGCAAAAGAGACTAAAAATATCACTCCAGCCAAAAGTGTAGTTGAGGAATGGCTGAGGCGGCATTTTAACGATCAACCGATGGGAGATTTTGCTGCTACCCTAGAACGTTTAGAGCAGAAATTGAGAAATAAAAATAAAAGAGTAGGGATCTTAATTGACAATTTGGAACCAGCTTTAGATAAAAATGGCAATTTGATACCGCTTCATCATGACTACGTAGAATTGTTAAAAGTCTTGGCGAATCCGGCGGGGAATTGCGTAACTTTGATTACCAGTCGCGAAAGATTGGCAGAAACGGCTGTTGATTGTCATGGATATCGATTAGTAGGTTTGGATCTCAAAGCATGGGAAAAGTTTTTTTCCAGCCAAAATATTAATCCCAATTCCCACGCATTGCCTGCAATTCACGCTGCTTATGCAGGCAATGCAAAAGCCATGCACATTATTAGTGGAGTAATTGATATTGATTGGGCAGGAGATGTAGATGCTTACTGGGATGCCAACGAAAAATATTTGTTGATGGAAAGAGATTTAGAAGATTTAGTTGCTACCCAATTTAATCGCCTGCAAGAAATCGATCCCCAAGCGTATAAGCTGCTTTGTCGTTTGGGATGTTATCGCTATCAAGACGTGCGATCGGTATCGTTAGCGGGGGTAATGTATTTGTTATGGGACCTTCCAGAAGTAGAACGCCTACGAGTGGTAAAATCGGTCAGCGATCGCTCTTTATTAGATTTTATCAACGACGAGTACTGGCTGCATCCGGTGATTCGAGCAGAAGCGATCGCGCGGTTAAGAAATAGCGAAGAATGGGAATTAGTCAACCGGAAAGCCGCTGAATTTTGGACGGAAAGCGTTGAAACAGTGGAAACTGGCGAAGATGCTTTGCAAGCTTTAGAAGCTTACTATCATTATATCGAACTGAACGATTTTGAAAAGGCTGCTGAAACGATTTTAAAAGAAAGAAAAACTAAATTAAGTTATTTAGGTGAAGAAGAATCTCTGAATGATTCATTTGGCAGATTGGGTTTATGGCAGTACATGATTTCTGCGATCGGCTTTATTATAGATAAGGTCGATCGGGAATATTTTTTACTGATACTTTACGGTTACTTAGGCGGACAATACCAGCGTTCCGGTAATATTCAAAAAGCTTTAATTTATTATCAACAATCCAGAGCAATGGCAATTAAATGCCAAAATAAATATCCTCAAAATAATAATAAACTTTCTCAAAAAATTATTCAACAAGGTATAGCCAACTTATTAAGTATGAGTAACTGTAAGTTTACCTTGGGAGAAACCGAACAGGCAATTAAATTTTACGAAAAAGTCAATTTATTAGCTGAGAATGCTAACCTGCGGTTATTTGTCGCATTTTCTTATTTTGGACTAGCACGCTTGTATTCAGACCCGAAATCGGAGAAACACGATCGGCAAAAAGCTTATGATTCGCTAGAAAAAGGTTATCAAGTTTATAGAGGAATTTCCGTACAAATGCTCACGGCCTGGAGTGAAGTGTACAGCTGTTTAATCGCAGGTATTGTATATAGAAATTTAGGAGAAAATCAACAAGCATTATCAATGTTCGAGCAAACCATAACCTATGCTGAAGAAAGCAAATCTAGACTAGTGAAAGGTCAAGCTTTGCATGAATTAGCAGTACTTTATCGTAACTTAAATGAATTCGATATAGCAATTAATAAACATGATGAAGCTAGGGAAATTTTATGGCAATTAAAGGCTGAAAGTAGCCTAGCGATGCTTTATTACGAAATGGGATTAACTTATCAAAGAATAGGAGATGTTGAAAATAGCAATAAAAACTTTAAAGTCGCCATTCAGCTTTTCGATCGCATCGTAGCGCCCAAACAAATTGACAAAGTGGAAAAGGCAATGGGTGGTGAAGAATAGGTTGGGTAATATTGTATAGCCATCCTATTTGAGTAATGAACCCCACCCTGGCCCTCCCCTTACCAAGGGGAGGGTTGGGAGGGGTCTAGTTGTTCGCAATTCATTTAGGATTGCTATATCTTTTAAAGCAAAATTTTTTAGTAATATAGTTATCTGGTGTAATGGCAACCGATCGCAAAAACAAAACCGACCGACCCAGAGCGGGTACAGTCGGTTATTCAGTCAGAAAAATCGGCTTAAATTAAGCTTGCTTGTTCAAAAATGCTTGAGCTTGTGCTATGGCAATCTTGCCAACATTGTAGAATGCCCAGCCGCCAGCCACCAGTAAAGGTAGTAAAACAACGATTAAACGCCAATCCATCTCTCGATTCCTCCCTGTTAAAATTTAATAACCTATTCTCATCTTGCTTATATTTTGCAACCAACGGGCGGAATTTTCCAGTACCCATTTATCGATCGCCTTCCCCGAAACCCAAATCCGTTCCTTTACCTGCGTGAACTAAAGCCAGTTTCTCGTAACGTTGAGCGTGGGTAATCAATTCTGCTGCTTCTGCTGGGGAAATATCCCGCAATTTTTTAGCAGGAATGCCCACAAATAGGGAATTTGGCGGCACATCCTTCGTGACTACCGATCCCGCGCCGATGATACTACCCGCACCCACTCGCACTCCATCAAGCACCACCGCACCAATACCGATCAGGCTACCCCGTTCGATATAAGCAGAATGGACGACCGCTCGATGGCCCACGGTTACGTATTCTTCCAAAATCGTAGGCTTACCGGGGTCGCCGTGTAAAATAGCCCCGTCTTGGATATTGGTACATTTGCCAATTTTGATTTGTTCTACGTCTCCCCGCACTACGGCGTTATACCAAATGCTAGCCCCAGGCGCGATCGACACTTGGCCTAATACTACTGCATTATCGGCCACAAAAGCCGCCTGGGAAACATCCACCGGAGGCCAGTAAGAGGAAGGAGAAGAAAACACTTCACTCAGATTAGTCACATTTCTACACCATTCGTTCCATCAACGCTAAAGATCGATCGACAGAGGTCAGCAAGCTAGTGTACTCTGATTTTCGACTCTTTCAGATTATTACCTAGTAAAGATGTTAAGCTGACACTAGATAACCTTCCAGCTTAATAGTCGGTCAATCCTTGAGAAGAAGTCTACAAAGACTAAAAATCAGACTATAATAATTTGGCTATTTTTTCTTCTCAAGACAACCCAATTCTCAATATCCCATTCCTTGCCAAGAAATGGGAATGTCAAAAAAATAACTTGGCATCGTGAAAGTAATATAATATGCCGCTACCTACTCGATGATCGATCCAGGCTTTCAATACCCAATATTTGGCCCGGAGATTCAATGCCCTCACTGTCGCCAAACGATTCCGGCCCTGACCCTGACGGACACCTACTTATGTCCGCGTCATGGTGCTTTTGAGGCTAACCCCAAAACAGCAGAACTCATCCATTTACAATCCGGTCGGCAGTGGCGTCAGTGGAATGGTGAATGGTATCGGCAACACACTCATCCCGACGGCATTCGTTTTGAAATCCACGAAGCCCTAGATCGACTTTATACTCAGGGTTACCGGGCAACCAGAGTAATTATCGCTAAACGCTATCAAGAGTTAATTAGCGGTTACTTGGAACGCAGTACACCTTGGCGCGGTCAGTCAGATGCGGCTAAACCGCGATTGTACGGCTTACCCGTGGAGTTCAGTCCCGATCCCCAAGAGGAACCTTGCTGGGAAGTAATTAATTTCGACTTGGAAAAAGAACCAGGCGTACCCGTTCGATATCCTTATTTTCGTTTGTTCGAGTAAATTGTCATTAGTCATTTGTCATTAGTCATTGGTGATTGGTTAAATACACATAAAAACTGTAATGGGAACTGAAAGCTGAATTAGTTACTACTTTCAACCCTACTTACTCCTAATAGCGACTTAAACATCTAACCAATGACAAATGACCAATAACCAATGACAAATGACAAATGACCGATAACTAATTATGCACCACGCTTCTATCCGTACTGCTGATATACATCGAGCGATCGCATTTTACGAAATTCTCGGCTTTCGAGTTTGCGAACGCTTCACCACGGGATACACCTTAGCTTGCTGGATGGAAGGTTTAGGGGGGCGCATCGAACTGATCCAAATCCCGGAACCAAAACCCGCACCCGACGCTTTTCATGACGAACATTACGTTGGGTATTATCACTTATCTTTCGATCTCACTGACACCACTGCCGATTTACCCAGTTGGCTGACATCATTAAAAGAAAGCTTTGCCGAAGCGTCTGGCGCTAATCCCAACCAATTACAACCGTTGAAAGTTTTATTAGAACCGACGCAGCAGACGATCGGCGATCGCGTATACGAAGTAGCATTTATTGCCGATACCGATGGCTTACCACTGGAATTCATCCGAGTTTTAGCTTGAGATAACCTAAAATAGTAACACTTCACTGAAAACTTGTTAAAAATAGCAAGGGTGCTTGGGAACTCCAAATCGAGGAGTGCAGTAGAAAATAATTTTTAGCAATAGGGAAGAGAAAAACGGGAGAAAAAAGCATTGTGTAATCATCCTTTTTTCCCTTTTCCCTTCCCCTTTTTCCCTTTTTCCCTTTCCCCTTTCCCTTTCCCCTATGTCTTTTTTTACATCTTGGCGTCGCTATCGCATACCCTCATTATTATTTAGCCTTTGCCTAAGTGCTGTTATATTACTGGCACCGGGCAGCAACGACGACGGATCGGTTGCGGCTAAAGCAACAGTTCCTTCAGTTACGCAAGAGAATACGGCTTTACAAGCATCTGCATTAGTAGCAGATGTAACAACCTCCCTGACTAAAGATGTCCGCAAAACCGTACTGGAAAACGGACTGACGGTTTTAACCAAAGAAGTACGTACCGCTCCCGTAGTCACGGTGCAAGTATGGTATAAAATCGGTTCGCGCAATGAAGAACGCGAATTAAACGGAATTGCTCACCAGCTAGAACACATGATGTTCAAAGGCACTAACGATCGCCCGATCCAATTCGGTCGTCTTTTCAGTGCTTTGGGTAGCGAATCTAACGCTTTCACCAGCTACGACCAAACCGCTTACTTCGGCACTGTAGAGCGGGATAAACTGCGATCGATGCTGGTGCTAGAAGCTGACCGGATGGAAAATGCCCTAATCAATGCAGAGCAACTCGCCAGTGAAAAGCGGGTGGTGATTTCCGAGTTGGAAGGTTACGAAAATTTACCTTCTTACCGATTAGACCGAGCAGTGATGCGAACCTTGTATCCTAACTCGCCTTATGGTTTAACCGTTGGTGGCACGAAAGCCGATGTAGAAAAATTTACCGTGGAAGCGGTACAGCGTTACTACGGAAAATATTACAGTCCCAACAACGCCATCTTAGTCATTGTCGGTGATTTCCAAACCGAACCGACTTTGAAGATGGTGAAAGATATCTTTGAGAAAGTACCGAATAGAGCGCAAGAAGTTGAAAATGGGAGAAATATCACCCCCGCACCCCCTCGCCCTGCCACCGGCTCATCTTCTGCTCCGATCGTACTTCGCCAACCGGGTAGCGCTCCTTTATTACAGGTAGTATATCCGTTACCGACGATCGCTCACCCAGATGTCCCAGCCATTAAAGTGATGGATTACATTTTGACGGGGGGGCGCAGTTCTCGCATTTATCAAGCTTTGGTGGAATCGGGTTTGGCTAGCGATGCGAGTGGTTATGCAGCTAACTTAATCGGTGCGGGTTGGTACGACTTATCTGCTACCGCTGCATCCGATCGACCACTGGCAGAAATCGATCGCGTTCTGCAAGAAACCATTTCTCAATTACAAACTAAAGGCGTAACAGAGGAAGAACTCGATCGAGCTAAAGAACAATTTAAAGCTTCGATTATCTTGGCTAATCGCAATATTACCTCCCAAGCCATGCAATTAGCCGATGACTTACTCAGCACGGGTGACTACCAATTTACAGACCGCTTGCTCAAAGCGATCGAACAAGTTAGCGCCGCTGACGTAAAAAGAGTAGCCAACCAATATCTCAAACCATCCGATCGCGTTGTCGGTTACTTTGAACCAACCCAGGTCACAGCCGAAAGTGGCGCTACAACCGGTAATAGCAATCAAACTAGCGAAAACTTTAACTTAGGGCCACCAGTAGACCCAGCAGAAGTGGCTAAGTACTTGCCCGAGTCTAGCTCGTCGAATACATCGATCGCCCAATCTTTACCAGAAACATTTACCCTGCCCAATGGGTTAAAAGTACTGCTGTTCGCTGATGGTAGCACTCCCACCGTTACCCTTAGCGGTTACGTACAGGCTGGTAGCGAATTTGACCCAGAGCAAAAAGCTGGTATTGCTTCGATGACGGCGGATAATTTGATGAATGGCACGAAAACCAAGGATGCTCTCACTTTAGCGAAGACCTTGGAAGATCGGGGAGCTAGTATCAGTTTTTCCGCTGCTAGAGAAGGGGTAAGTATCGATGGGTATAGTTTATCGAAAGACCTGCCCGTTTTAGTTGACACTCTAAGCGATGTCTTACAAAATGCCAGCTTTCCGGAAGACCAATTAGAATTAAGCCGTCAGCGATCGCTAACGGAATTGCAGGAAGGATTAGATACTCCTTCTTACTTGGCATATCGTACTTTGCAACAAACTGTTTATCCCAGCCAACATCCTTTCCACGCTTATCCATCTTCCCAAAGTCTGAAAAATATCGCGGATGCAGACGTGATGGCGTTTTACCAACAGCATTATCGTCCCGATACTACCGTGCTGACTTTGGTGGGAGATTTTGAACCGCAAAAAGTGCGATCGCTATTAGAACGAGAATTCGGTAATTGGAAAGCTACTGGTAAACCACCTACTCTCAATTTTCCCACCGTACCTTTGCCGGAAAAAACCATTAGCTTGAATCCAGTTATACCTGGGAAAGCGCAAGCAATTACCTATATGGGTTATCGGGCGATCGATCGCCAAGACCCCCGTTACTATGCGGCAATGGTATTAAATCAGATCGTCGGTGGAGATGCCTTTGCTAGTAGGTTAGGTGCAGAAATTCGCGATCGCCAAGGTCTTACCTATGGGATTTACAGCTATTTCCAAGCAGGGGAAGAACCCGGTATGTTTGTAGTTAATATGCAAACTTCACCGGCAGATACTACCAAAGCAATTTCTAGTACCGTAGCACTGCTGCAACAAGTTCGCGATCGGGGAGTTAGCACTAGTGAAGTAGAAACAGCCAAACGCTCCCTGATCAGCAGTTATACCGTGCAACTAGCAGACCCCGACTATCTCACCTCGGAAATTTTAATGAACGAAGTTTACGGATTAAGCGCAGCCGAACTTCGCAATTTCGTCACTAAAATCCAAGTAGTTACCCAAGAACAAGTAAACCAGGTAGCAAAAGAATTGCTTCATCCCAAAAATCTAATAGTGGTCGTAGCTGGGCCATCTATATCCGCTGCCTCCCGGTGAAGAGGATGGGGGGATGGAAGGATGGGGAGATGGGGAGAATTATTTACTTAATTCTTTATCGTTCATCCTTCATCCTTTCTCAAACATTGGCATTGGACAGATGCGGTACAATGCAACCAATTTTAGATTTCGGATGGTCGTTGGTTTGCGATCGCAAATAACCAATGACCAATAACCAATGACCAATAACAAACCGCAATATAATGCTAAGTCTGTATCTGTTTTTAGCCCTTGGTTTTATTGGTAGCGGACATTGCGTAGGGATGTGTGGCCCATTCGTAATGGGCTACAGTTCGCCCAGACAAAACGATTGGTATTCCCATATCCTTTATGGTTTAGGTCGCTCTACCACCTATGCAATGTTAGGATTTTTGACGAGCAGCTTCGGTCAAATCCTGCAAAATCTGTTGGGACTCAGGGCAACTTTGCTGATCATGGCTGGCGTTGTAATGATTTACTTAGCTTTAGGGCAACTCAGAGTATTACCCAGGAAATTGCCCTCCATACAGCAGTATCAGTGGTATCGAAAGAGTATCGGACGTTTATATGCCAGTAACGCCTGGTATCGCACTTATCCATTAGGAGTGCTGCTGGGATTTATCCCCTGTGGTTTGATTGCAATGGCGCTTAGTTTAGCCATTACCCAACCAATTCCCCTCGCTACTTGGGGAATGTTTGTGTTCGGACTCGGCACTATGCCAGCAATGGTGGGCTTTGGTATGCTAGTGCAACGGCTGAAATTGCCCAAATTGGAACGCTATGCAGCAATGGCAATGGTTGTACTCGGTTCCCTTACCCTATGGATGGGAGTGCATATATTAGGCTGGTTACCACCACCCCCCCAAAGTGCAATTTTGTCTAGGCTGCATCCTACTAGTTTGCCAGGTTCTTCCGAGATGCCGTCAACTCCCCACCATCATCAGCATCATTGAGGAAGAAGAGGCTGGGGGCTGGGGGCTGGGGGAAAGATTAGCGACATCGTTAAAGTGAATTAAAAGAGATGATCGGTGGGTGAGATAGGGAATTGTGGAGAGTGCAAAGATGGATAAATTTTGGCGATATGGTTGGCGAAAGAGTTTATGGATAGTGCTGGGGGCGATACTCTGCTTTGGCTTAATCTTTCCCTCGCCAGCAGCCGCATCTTTAGTTAAAGAACCAGTCACAGAAGTGCAGGTAAGTTTAGGAAATACTGACAACGAATTGAAGTTTTTTCCCAGTAATATACAATTTGTAGCAGATAAGCGTTATAAGCTGGTAATTACCAATCCAAGCCCCCAAAAGCACTATTTCACCGCTAAAGATTTTGCCGATGCGATCTGGACGCAAGCTGTGAAGGATGAAAAAATTGAGGTAAAAGGGGCAATCCACGAAGTAGAAATTTTACCTGGTGGCAAAGCAGAGTGGACATTTGTAGCCCTGAAACCAGGAACTTACAGCCTGCGTTGTCCGATCGCAGGACATACAGAAGCAGGTATGATCGGACAGATTGCGGTTTCTGCTAATTAGCCTAAATATCAGTTAAGTTAAATCATATAAACTAACGCAGGCGATCGCATATCGCTTTCCAAGTCTGGCGGAATTAATTCCTGTCAGTCCTTAATTATCTTGTTCTGACTGCTCGATCGCCCATTTTAGTTTCATTGGTTATTGGTCATTCGTCATCAGTCATCGGTCATCGGTTATTGGTGAATAGGAAATAACAAATGACAAATAACAAATGACTAATGACAAATGACTGATGACACCAGTTAAAGAGTCTTTCTGATATTTCACCCTACTTATCACGATCTCCATGAATATTCTCGGCAATTTGCTTTCCCAAAATGTTTCCACTAATTCAACTGCCAGCCCTAGAAAACGTAGAGGCATTGAAATTAAATCTTCAAGAGAAATCGAAATTATGCGAGATGCGGCAAAAATTGTCGCGACAGTGCTAAAGGAAATTTCCCAAACTATACAGCCGGGAATGACAACCGCTGATTTGGATGCCCATGCAGAAAAACGCATCCGGGAAATGGGCGCTACTCCTAGTTTTAAAGGATACCACGGATTTCCCGCCTCTATCTGCGCCAGCGTTAATAATGAAGTAGTACACGGCATTCCTAATCCAAAGAAAGTAATTCGCGCTGGAGATATTGTTAAAGTTGATACCGGAGCTTACTATCAAGGCTTTCACGGCGACTCCTGCATTACGATCGCAGTAGGTGAGGTAACGCCGGAAGCTGCTAAGTTAGTGCGGGTGGCAGAAGAAGCTTTATATAAAGGAATCGAACAAGTTAAAGCCGGAAATTACTTAATGGATTTGGCAGGTGCGATTCAGGATCATGTAGAGGCAAACGGTTTTTGCATAGTAGAAGATTTTACCGGACACGGTGTTGGTCGTAATTTACACGAAGAACCTTCCGTGTTCAATTTCCGCACTCGCGAAATGCCCAACGTAAAATTAAGAGCGGGAATGACTTTAGCGATCGAACCGATTTTAAATGCTGGTTCTAAACGTACCCGCATCTTATCAGATCGGTGGACGGCAGTTACAGTAGATAATTCTTTATCTGCCCAGTTCGAGCATACGGTATTAGTCACGGAAACCGGTTACGAAATTTTGACCGATCGTTCTAAGGTGTAATCGCGTAAGTTATTAGTTATATTGTTTAGGCTGGTAGTAGGTAGTAGGTAATGGTTAGTGGGAATGAGAAAAAGAAAATCGTTTCACTAATCCTTTCTACTACCTATTACTAATAGCCATTTAACATCAAGATTTTAAAAAATTAAATATTAGGTAATTAGAGAAAATTGCCACTTCTTGATAAGAGCTAAACCTTTAATAAACTTCTCTCTTACCATTTTCCTAAAGGACTAATCCTCAGACTGAATTCGATACTCCTTGGAAAGATATCCTGCAAATCTATTTTGAGGAATTTATCGAAATTTTGGGTTGAGAACCCCGTCCTTGCAGGACGGCTTTATTTTTTTCTGAATTTAGTTTAACATAGTTAATGTAGTTTGGTAAATAAAATGTTGAAAGCCTACAAGTACAGAATCTATCCGACTCAGGGGCAATCTATATTGCTTGCTAAGTCTATGGGTTGTGTACGTTGGTTTTACAACTATGCGCTTAATCTCACCAGTGAAACCTACAAAGCTACGGGCAAGGGATTGAGTCGCAATGACATGATTAATTTGCTCCCTTCTTTGAAGAAAGAGCATCAGTGGCTAACAGAACCCCCTTCTCAATGTTTACAACAAGTAGCATTAGATCTCTCTAGTGCCTTCCTAAACTTTTTTGAGAAACGGGCTAAATATCCAAACTTCAAAAAGAAAGGGCAAAAGCAATCGATTCGCTTTCCTCAGCAAGTAAAGTTAGATGGGAGCTATTTAACACTGCCAAAATTAGGTAAGGTTTACTGCAAGGTATCTCGCTTCCCAGAGGGAAAACTGAAATCTGTTACAGTGTCATTAACTCCATCAGGTGAATACCATGCAGCTTGCCTCTATGATGATGGGAAGGATAAACCTGTTTCATCGTCTCAAGGTAAAGCGATTGGCGTGGATATGGGTATAAATCACTATGCTGTGACCTCAGATGGTACAAAACATGGAAATCCCAAATACTACCGCAAATATGAAGTAAAACTAACTAAAAAACAAAAACAACTTAGTCGCAAACAGAAAGGCTCTAAGAACCGCCATAAAGCACGGATTAAAGTCGCTAAAGTTCACGCAAAAATTACGAGATGTCGCGAGGATTTTCTACATAAACTAAGTCGTAAATTAGTTGACGATAACCAAGTCATAGTTGTAGAAAATCTGGCAGTTAAGAATATGGTCAGAAACTCCAAGTTGGCTAAATCAATTAGTGATGCTGGATGGGGACAATTCTGTACCATGTTAAAATACAAGTCCAAATGGTCAGGAAAAATTTACATTGAAGTAGACAGGTTTTTCCCAAGCTCTAAAACTTGTAGTAACTGCTTGCACAAGAGTGATAATCTAAGTTTAGATGTTCGTAGTTGGCAATGTCCCAAATGTCAAACCGTACATGACAGAGATATTAATGCTGCTATAAATATCAGAGATGAGGGTTTACGAATTTTGGCGGGAGGGCATCTCGCTACCGCTTCTGGAGAAAGAGTAAGACCAAGTAAAGGCACTGCTTTTACAAGGCGTTTTTCTGTGAAGGAAGAATCCCCACGCCTTTAGGAGTGGGGAGTTGTCAAACCAACAAGGTTACGAACGGGAAGATATCATTAATTTGTTCCAGTTTGTAGACTGGATAATGAGTTTACCGCAAGAATTAGAACAACAGTTTTGGCAAGAAGTTATTAATTTAGAAGAGGAAAGACGTATGCCACACATCACGAGTGTTGAGCGCATTGGAATTCAAAAGGGTATTCAGCAAGGTATTGAGCAAAGCCGACAGCAAATTAAACAAATATTGCTAGAAAGCATTGAAATGGGGTTAGATTTGAAATTTGGCAGCGAGGGATTAAGCTTGTTGCCAGAAATTTCTCTTCTAGAAGATGTGGAACAGTTGAGAGCAATTCAGACAGCGCTGAGAACGGTGAATAATGTGGAAGAATTGCGTCGAATTTATCAGCCAGCAACACAGGAGTAATTTTTAGGGACTTAACAGAGGAGAGATTTTCTATAAAAAAAGAGGATAAGGAAAATATCATATTGCCGCCTCTGACTCTTGCTACTATCAAAAGAGCAACAGAGGGACTTGCTGCTGTGCGATCGATCGCTTTACAGTTGACCAAAAGGGAAGCCTTAGAAAATGCGGGAAAGATTGCACGCCACGAGATCGATCGCAAAGTTAACGGCGAACTACGTCGTTTGGTAGTAAAAAGTTTTATTCACGCGCTTTTTGAAGTAAAAGTGGAATATCCGGAAAGAATACCGCAATTTCCCGCGATACTCGCCCCCAATCATTTGAGTCACTTCGATCCTTTGCTGATTTTAGCGGAAGTGCCTGCTTGTCCTTTTTACTACGTTTTGGGAGATACTCGCAGTCTATATAATAAACGGTGGAAACGCCTGTTGCTGCGCTTGAGCCAGGATACGATTCCCCTCGATCGCTTGTGGAAAGAAGAAGTAGCGGTGATGGAAGGTGCGAAATGCGATCGACCAGATTTGACTGAATTAGCAAATGCGATCGCGCGAGATGTACCGAGTGGGAGTTCAATTGAGGCGTTGAGAAGATTAGATACGATTATTCAAGATATATTAGCGGCTGGTGATGGAATAATTATTTTTCCAGAAGGAAGGCTGGGAAATCGAGAAGGTGAGTTACGCCTTCCCTTCAAACGAGGTACGGTGATTTATGCCTTACGTGGCGGAGTGCCGATCGTACCAGTGGCAATTATCGGCACGCAAGATTTATATTTGAGAAAGCAATTAACTTTACGTTTTGGTAAACCGTTAATTTTTCCCCCTTCAAAACGACCAAAACCACAGGAAGTACAAACAGCACTCGATACAATCGAAGCAGCTTTAATGGATTTGCTACCAAAAGATTATCAACAACCAGATGGTTTAAAAATTGGTCGTCATTTTATCAATCATCTACTTTGGTAGTTATTTGTTATTTGTCATCGGTTATTAGTCATTTGTCATTTATTAATTCCGGTAGCATCGGTCTCCTAAAATCGCCTTCTTATCTGCGTTAATCTGCGTTAATCTGTTTCCATCTGCGGTAAAAATTAACCTCTAATACTCACAAACAATATTACTTGTTAAAGATTAATAGTGATTTCGCGGAATAAACCGATCGCTGATGAATAATAACCAATGACGAATGACCGATGACGAATGACAAAAACTGATTTAGCATTTACGCCAGCGCTAGAACAAGCTCAACTAATACGCAGCAAACAAGTATCGCCGCTTGAACTAGTGCAAGTTTACTTAGAACGCATTGAAAGGTTAGATCCTCAACTCGGTAGCTATTTTAAGGTAATGGCAGAAGAAGCGGTGGCAGATGCCAAAGCCAAAGCAGAACAACTAGTTAAAAGCCATATTTCCGAATTACCACCGTTTTTTGGCGTACCAATTTCCATTAAAGACCTTACTTGCGTTGCAGGGGTGGCTTGTAGCTATGGAACGCCTGCGTTGAAAAATCAGGTAGCTACCTATGATGATGGAGTAGTAGCGCGAATTAAGCTGGCGGGATTTACTATTTTAGGGAAAACTGCGACTTCTGAGTTTGGTTCTCTACCTTATACGGAACCGCCTGGTTTTCCACCCGCTCGCAATCCTTGGCATTTAGATTATACTCCCGGTGGTTCTAGTGGAGGTGCGGCGGCGTCTGTGGCAGCGGGATTGTGCGCGATCGCACAAGGTTCTGATGGCGGTGGCTCAATTCGTGGCCCCGCTTTTTGTTGTGGCTTGGTGGGAATTAAGCCTTCTAGGGGTCGGGTGTCTTATGCACCTGTAGGCGATCGTCAAAGTGGAATTGCCTCCAATGGGCCGATCGCTCGTACTGTCAGCGATGCGGCGGCGTTACTCGATGTGATGTCTGGTTATATTACTGGCGATCCCTATTGGTTACCAGATCCCAATCCCTCATTTTTTGCAGCTAGTCAACAAATACCCGATCGGTTAAGGATCGCTTTTTCGACTTGCATTCCACCTGTGGGAGAAGCATCGCCAGAATGTCAGCAACCAGTATTGGAAACGGTGAAACTTTTAGAAGAAATGGGTCATGTAGTCGAACCTGGTTGCCCTGATTTTAGCGCTTTAATCGAGCCTTTTAAAGTGATTTGGCAAGCAGGTATAACTGTTCCCGGTCTTCCTAAAGAAGCGGTGGGTAAGATCAATAGTTGGTTGCTAGAAAATGCACCTACTGTAGGAGAATACCTGCGAGCAGTTGCACAAATGCAAGCAATATCTAGGCAAATTATTGCTTTCTTTGATGATGTAGATGTGTTGGTGCTACCAGTTTATATGCACTCCACAATTCGATTGGGAGAATGGGCTAATTTAAGTCCGGAAGAAACTTTAGCAAAAATGGTTAAATGGGTTGCTCCTTGTCCGCCATTTAATGCTAGCGGGCAAC
>CAZJJR010000028.1:18514-34898 GCA_964546365.1 uncultured bacterium
CAGGGTTAGATAATAATGGGTTACCCGTGGGAGTTCAGCTAGTAGGAAAACCCGCAGGAGAAGTTACTTTAATTTCTCTAGCTGCCCAAATTGAAGCGGCGAATAATTGGATTGGTAAGCGCCCTGCTTTTGCTGTTTAAAAACCGCAGATGAACGCAGATAATGTAGTCGATTTATTTGCATTCATCTGTGCCTAATTCTCTACTACCTACTCACAGCCTGCAACGTTTGCCGCTAGGAGTTGCATCGGGATAGAAAGTAACGATCGCATCTCGATCTTTGACAAAAACAGCACTGTAAGATTTTCGAGTATCGGGGTCTACAACAGGCAAAAGACAAGCACCTTGCGCGTTTCCTCGGTCTTTATAGGCTTTAGTGACAGTCAAAAGCATTTCTTTGGCATCGGTGACAAAAGGATAGCCTTTCAAATCATCGATCCAAGTGCGATCGCCTTTTTTAACTATTACCCCAAGAGTATAAACTACGCCAGGAATTACTTCTTCTTTTGCCAAATTTTTATCTAAACGTCCAGCTATAGCTTCATTTTGTAGTTGTAAGTACCTACCGACAAAATGCAAACCGCCGATCTTTCTTGGCCCTTCTAATTCACCGCAAAAAATATGCTCGAAACCTTCTCGTTTAGACCAAATAGCCGTTAAATCATCGATAAATTCTGCCCTAGTACTTCGCACTGGTAAAAGTTGTCCGCCAACAGCTTGTTGAATTTCTTTTAGCACGTCTGGGTGATTTAACATTAATTGTTTGAAATCATTTGCTTTTACTTTATAACCGATAACTCCACAAGTTTTCAAAACTTCTTTATCAAATGCGCTCAACAAAGGTGGTGGCGGTGTAATATCTGCTAGTTGCCTTGGTGGAAAACCGTGTTGTTCTGGGTTATCAGAAATATCGAAAAATGGTTTGAGAGTAGATAATAAAGGCGGTTCGATGTTTGGTTTAGGGGTAGAAATGTTTTCTGAAAAATTACCGCAAGCACTGCTAACCCAACGACGTTCGGGATTTGCACCTGGTATTTTAATTAAAATAAACTGCCTTTGGTTGCTATTAAAACCAACTGCTTCGTAACGCTGTCCGTTGGAAATGCGAATATTGCCGGGATTTGCACCGTTGATTCCTCTTGGCGCTTCGCAAGTGCGAGTAGCATTAAAAGTACCTGAGATGGGAACTTGTGCAGAAGCCGGATTTGCTGTGGTAAAAAATAGTAAGATAATAGCGATCGCAATATTGACAGCCAGCTTAATCCAAAAATGACGTTTCATAAATCTGAAGGGAAAAATGCAAACATGATGTTTGCAATCTAGAAAGCTTACTTTGACTACCTTCAGAGAGCGATCGCTCGTTTCCGGAGATCGAAATATTACGCGATCGCGAGATTTAGAGTTTTCTAGCAGTGCAATTACTTAATGGATGTGATAGCTTATACTAAGATAATCCTGGCAATTTGATAACATTTAATCAATTACAGGGCAAAATTAAAATAGAAGTGTTAGTAAAGTAAGCGAGCCAAAAATGAAGAAACAGTCGTCATTTGGCTTCATATTCTTTGTGTTACTGATCGGTTTCGTAATTGCTGGGGATAGTTTAACTTTTCTGCCCCAACCAGTGCGGAATGCTAGCCTGCAAAGTCGAACCTTTGTGGTGGGATTGTTACCCAAATGGCTAAAACCGAAAGACCGCGATGCTGCCAGAGAAGATCAAATTAGGAAATTAGAGAAAGGAGAAGAGCCAAGCCAACAGAAGTAGTTATCAATCGCTCTTTAACTGCCACATTTACTATTATGGCAGGGGGAAAGATCGGTGGCTATGTTAATTAATACTAGAGAGTCAGAAGCCAGAATCATTTGAATTCTGAATTCTGACTCCTGAATTCTGAATCCTGCGTTTAGACTTTTTTCAGCCAGCTAAACATTGCCCGCAAATCTTTACCAACTTCTTCAATTGGGTGTTCGGCTTCCTGACGGCGCATAGCAGTAAATCCAGCTTTACCAGATTGGTTTTCTAACACGAATTCTCTAGCAAATTGACCGCTTTGGATTTCTTGCAAAATTTTACGCATTTCGGCGCGAGTTTGGTCGGTGACGATCCGAGGGCCACGAGTATAATCTCCATATTCGGCGGTGTTGGAGATGCTATCGCGCATTTTAGCTAAACCGCCTTCCACCACTAAGTCAACGATTAGTTTTACTTCGTGGAGACATTCAAAATAAGCTAATTCAGGTTGATAACCAGCTGCAACGAGAGTTTCAAATCCAGATTTGATTAAAGCACTCAAACCACCGCAAAGCACTACTTGTTCGCCAAATAAATCGGTTTCGGTTTCTTCGCGGAAGGTGGTTTCTAAGATGCCGGCGCGAGTTCCGCCGATGCCTTTAGCGTAAGCCATTGCGCGATCGCGTGCTTGACCTGTGGCATCTTGATAAACTGCAAACAAACAGGGAACTCCTTCTCCTTGTTCGTAAGTCCGCCGCACCAAATGTCCTGGCCCTTTGGGTGCTACCATTACTACGTCAACATTGGGAGGCGGTACGACTTGACCGAAGTGGATGTTGAAACCGTGAGCAAAGGAGAGTACTTTACCCTCTGTTAAATGGGGTTCGATTTCATTTTTGTAGACGGTTTTCTGCACTTCATCGGGCAATAGGATCATGATCCAGTCGGCTGCTTCGCAAGCATCGGCGACGCTATGCACGGTTAAACCGGCGGCTTCTGCTTTGGCGGCTGATTTACTGCCGGGATACAAACCGACAATGACTTTTACTCCACTATCTTTAAGATTGAGGGCGTGTGCGTGACCTTGCGAACCATAGCCAACGATCGCAACAGTTTTATTAGCTAGTAAGTCTAAATTAGCATCCGCGTCATAGTACATACGGGCCATAGGGGGAACTCCTTGGGTGCAAGCGTTATAATTATCTGCAAACTTTTAATCATATCAAAAGACTGGCAATATCATAATTAACTGGCAACTGTTGTTAAACTAACTGACTAATTCCATGAGCGATCGCGAACTGCCAAGCCAAAATCCCAGTTGCTGTGAAGAGTCAACTTTCCAAAATGCAGAAATATGGGAAATTTTCCTGGAAAATACGCCAGCTGCGGTGGCAATGTTCGATCGGGAAATGCGCTACCTGTTGCATAGTCATCGCTGGTTAACGGATAGCGGTCTGCTGGAGGAAAATATCATCGGTAGGTTTCATTATGAAGTGTTCCCAGCCGCTTCTCAATGCTGGCAACACTTACACGTCCGCTGTTTAGCAGAACGAGTAGAACTTTGCCAAAAAGAGCATTTTTTTAGGAACGATGGCACAAAAGAGTGGGAAAAATGGAAAATTCGCCCTTGGTATAATAAGAAGGGTGAAATTGGCGGTTCGATCGCGCACAGAGAAATTATTATCCAGCCCAAAAACAGCAATGAAGTATTAGAAAAGGCTAACGAAGAACTGCGAAAAAGTGAAGATTTATACAGTACGCTAGCGCGAAACTTTCCCAATGGGTTAGTTGCTTTGTTCGATCGCAATTTAACCTACATTATTGCGGAAGGTACGGAATTAGCAGCCCTTGGTTTTGCTAAAAAGTCTTTTGAAGGGAAAACCCTTTGGGAGGTGTTTCCCATCGACGTTTGCAAAATTGCCGAACCGATGTATCTAGCGGCACTAGATGGTAAAGAATCGGTGGCGGAAATATCTTATCGAAATCAGATATATCTAGTACAGACAATTCCCGTTAAAGATAAATCCCCCCAGGCGATCGCTGGGATGGTGATGATGCAAAATATTACGGAAAGAAAGCACTCAGAAAAAGAAAGACAACAGTTAATCTTTCTACTAGAAAATAGCCCCGATTTTATCGGCATGGCGACTTTAGAAGGGAAAGTATTATTTATCAATGATGCGGGTAAAAGATTAGTTCAAATTTCTCGCAGTGATGCGGTGAAAGAAACAGTAATATTTGACTATCTAATCAAAGAAGACATCAACGATTATCTAGTTCGTATTTTACCGGAAGTGAGGAAAAACGGACGTTGGCAGGGAGAATATCGGTTGCGTAATTTTCAGACTAATCAGCCGATTTTAGTCGATCACAATAGCTTTTTGATTAAAGATCCCCATACAGGTAAACCAATCGCTTACGCTACGGTAACCCGCGATATTACAGAACGTAAAAAAGTGGAAGAAGAAATAAAAAAGCTTAACGAAGAATTAGAAGAAAGAGTCAGAGAAAGAACGGCACAACTGGAGGCAATCAATAAAGAATTAGAAGCATTTTCTTATTCAGTTTCTCACGATTTGCGCGCGCCGTTGCGAAGTATTGATGGTTTTAGCCAAGCACTGTTGGAACGATGTGGCGATCGCTTAGATGAAAAGAGCAAACATTATTTGAAAAGAGTGCGTGCGGGCAGTCAGCGCATGGCAGAACTAATTGACGATTTGTTAAGTTTGTCGCGCTTGACACGCAGCGAAATGCACTACCAGCAGGTCGATCTGAGCGCGATCGCAAAAGCAATTTCTGTCGAATTACAAGAAACGCAACCAGACCGACAGGTAGAATGGGCGATCGCAGAGAACCTAACAGCTAAAGGCGATGCCAGACTATTAAAAGTCGTCTTAGAAAACTTGTTAAATAATGCTTGGAAATTTACGTCAAATACTATACATTCTCGCATCGAATTCGGCTGCATAATACAAGAAGACGATCGACCAGCATATTTTGTCCGCGATAACGGCGCTGGCTTCGACATGGCTTATGCTGACAAATTATTTGGAGCTTTTCAACGCCTACATAGCCCTATGGAGTTTCCCGGTACTGGAATTGGACTGGCTACGGTACAGCGCATCATTAATCGACACGGGGGTAGAGTATGGGGTGAAAGTGCGATCGAGCAAGGGGCAACCTTTTATTTTACCCTTAACAACTAACAATAATTATAAAAAATATATAAAATTGAATCTTCAAAGTAAAACCATAGGGGATCGACGAATAACCATTAGTAAACAACAATTCAGATAAAATTAATCCAAAAGGTTGAGAAATGTGAATAATAGAAAAATTTTGTTAGTAGAAGATAATTCAGATGATGAAGAATTAACTTTGCTTGC
The DNA here is from genome assembly GCA_964546365.1 of uncultured bacterium. Lineage (GTDB taxonomy): Bacteria > Cyanobacteriota > Cyanobacteriia > Cyanobacteriales > Aerosakkonemataceae > DATNQN01. The sequence continues at coordinate 23,632 of CAZJJR010000028.1, forward strand.
TTTCGAGCGAAATAATCTTTTACATGAAGTAGCAGTTGTTCGCGATGGTGCAGAAGCCCTAGACTATTTGTTCGGTAATGGCGTTTACGCAAAACGCGATACAAATCTCAAACCAGTTTTGATTCTGTTAGATTTAAAATTGCCTAAAATAGATGGTATAAAAGTCTTACAACAGTTGCGGGCTGACGAGCGAACAAGATACATTCCTGTAGCGATCCTTACAACATCAATGGAACAACAGGATATGATAAGAAGTTACTACTTTGGTTGCAATAGTTATATTCGCAAACCCGTAGACTATACTCAATTTATTGCCGCCGTGGGGCAACTAGCGTTGTACTGGCTATTCTTAAACCAAGATTTGTCTAGGCAAGGAGTTTAGGTGAGTTTTCCATTACGGATTTTACTGATTGAAGACTCGGAAGAAGATGCTGAGTTGCTGGTGAATGAATTAGAGCGAGGTGGCTACAGCGCAATATACGAAAGAGTGGATACATTTGCGGCAATGAATGCAGCACTAGAACAGCAACAGTGGGATGTCGCGATCGCAGATTATTCCCTGCCGCAATTTAATGCTATGGCTGCATTAAATTTATTAAAAGAAAAAAAACTCGACCTGCCCTTTATTATCGTCTCCGGTACGATCGGTGAAGAACTTGCCGTAGCAGCCATGAAAGCGGGAGCGCACGACTATATAAGGAAAGGCAAGTTGGCAAGGCTAATTCCCGCGATCGAACGGGAACTCAGAGAAGCTCGTCGCAGCCGCACTAGACGCAAAGCAGAACAAGCGTTGCGAGAAAATCAAGAGCGTTTCCGTTCGTTGATTGAAAATGCTTTAGACATAATTAAAGTAGTTGGTACGGATGGAAAAATTCGATATGAAAGTCCTTCTATAGAAAGAGTTTTAGGATATAAACCAGAAGAATTAATCGGTCAAAGTATTTGGAATTACGTACATCCTGAAGATGTCAAACCGATTATCAATACCTTTACCAAAGCAATTCAAAATACAGCCACCGCCATTTCCACCGAACTGCGTTTTCGACATCGAAACGGTGAATGGCGTACCCTTGAGGCAATCAGTAAAAATTTTGTCGAACCTTGCGGCACAACCAGTGTAGTTGTTAATTGTCGCGATATCACGGAGCGCAAGCAAGCAGAAATCAAACTGCAAAAACAAGCCGAATGCGAACGTTTGTTGGCGGCGATTACCCTCCGCATTCGTCAATCTTTAGATTTGCAGGAAATACTCTCTACTACCGTAGGGCAAATTCGCCAATTTTTGCAAGCAGACCGAGTGATGGTATATCGGTTTGATGCAGAACAAATCCTCACGCTGATCGCGGCATCAACCACTTTTGATTGGACGATTAATTCAAATATAGATTTGCATAAAATTTGGTTTAGCGAAACGCAAGGGGAATGCGGGAAATTAGAAATTCAGACCATCGACGATATTTATCAAGCTGATTTACCTCCGGCATACTTGGCATCACTTGAGGAACGTCAAGTAAGAGCTAAAGTAGCGATCCCAATTTTACAAAACTGTCCTCAGTCTAATGCAAACTCCGATGACGATCGGAAAATTTCCAGACAAAATCATCCATTAAAAAATTCTCACTGCTTATGGGGAGTGCTAGTAGTACATCAGTGTTCTGGCGTGAGAGAATGGCAACAATTTGAAATCGATTTACTCGAGCAACTCACCGCGCAAGTAGCGATCGCGATCCAACAAGCCCAACTATTTAGGCAAGTCCAACAACAAGCGGAAAGAGAAAAATTACTCAACCAAATCGGTCGCGCTCTCAATACCAGTCTCGATCCCCAACATATTTTACAGCAAATCGTGCAGCTAACGGGAGAATGCTTTGGTGTCGATCGAGTAATTCTCTTTACATTAGAAGCCGAACAAATTCAAGTCATGAAGGAATGGCGAGCCAACGATAAAATTCCCTCCATATTAGATTTTAAAGCTCCCATTTCAGAATGGCCGGATTTAGTCGATCCCGCTTCCGAATTTAACCGTCGTAGAGCTTTCTATACCGATGATTACCTAACAATTACTCCTACGCCTATTCGTCAAATTCAAGTCGAACAATTGAATACCCTTTCCGTTTTGAGCGTGCCAATTTTCATTCACGACCAACCATTTGGCGGTATTGCACTGCAAACTACGATTTCTCCTCGTACTTTTAGTCAAGATGAAATTCACTTGTTAGAGCGAATCGCGGACTTAGCCACTATAGCTCTTTACAATGCCTTCAATTACGAATGCTTGGAAGAATTAGTCAAACAGCGCACCCAAGAATTAGAACAAGCCAAGCAAGCCGCCGAATCAGCCAATCGTGCTAAAAGCGAATTTCTAGCAAATATGAGCCATGAGTTACGTACTCCTCTTAACTCTATTTTAGGGCTATCTCAGATGTTAAGGGAACAATTTTACGGCCCTCTCAATGGCAAACAACGAGAGTACATGACTTGCATTCACAGTAGTGGAGAACACTTATTATCTTTAATTAATGACATCTTGGATTTGGCAAAAGTAGAAGCAGGTAAGGAAGATTTAAATTTTGCTACTGTAGGAGTTGGCGAACTTTGTTACTATTGTTTATCCGTGGTACGAGAAAAAGCTTATGAAAAAGGATTAAAACTAATTACTCAAATCGATCCCCAAGTTAAATTTTGTATGGCTGACGAACGCCGCTTGCGACAGATGCTTTTAAATTTACTTGCTAATGCGATCAAGTTTACTTCTGTCGGTGAAGTTTCATTAATTGTAGAGAAGCAATCCCAAGGTATTTCATTTACGGTGTGCGACACTGGAATCGGAATTTCTAACGAAAATATTTCCCATTTATTCCAGCCGTTTTCTCAGTTAGACAGCCAACTAAATCGGCGTTATGAAGGAACGGGATTGGGATTAGCTTTAACTCGCCGTTTAGCACGATTGCACGGGGGCGATCTAACTGTCAAATCAGAACTCAGTCATGGTAGTAAATTCAGTATTTATTTACCAAATTTACCGTTAAGAAATGCTTCCTATAATTCAACTAATTCAACTAATCAATATCAAACATTTGATTTGCCACCACAAAAGAGATCGGAAATGACTGTAAATACGGGGGAAATAAAGCAGGAAGGAGCCATTTTGATTGTAGAAGATGATGATAAAAGTGCGATGTTGCTCCAAGATTATTTACAAGTGTTGGGATATCAGGTGGAGCATTTGGCAAATGGTAAAGGTTTTTTGGAGAGAGTGCGTTATCTGCAACCTGCGTTGATTTTACTAGACGTGCAATTACCCGGTCATTTAACTGGTTTAGATTTGTTAGCCATGTTGCGATCGCAACCGGATCTCCAACACATTGCAGTAGTCATGGTAACGGCGATGGCGATGGAAGGGGATCGGGAGCGCTGTTTAGCCGCTGGAGCCAATGACTATATTAGTAAGCCGATCGGCATTGCTAAACTAGAAGCGATTTTGTCGAAATATTATAACCAATTTAACGATTCATCTTATTTGTCAGCAGCTAATTGTTAGTTAGTCATCGGTCAATAGTCAATTGTCATTTGTTAGTTGTCATTATTTGTGATTCATCTGGAAGATAAGTGACCGATAACCAATGACCGATGATTATTGACCAATGACTATTAAATATTTCCGGGATATCCATCGGGAAAAGTAGTAGTGCGATCGAAGTAAGCTTGAGAAGCATCAAGTTCTTGAGCGCGAAATAAATTACTACCTATTAATTGAGCTTTCTCCAACTTAGCTCCTGCTAGATTCGCTCTACTCAAATCAGCATATTTTAAATTGGCATAGCTCAGGTCTGCATTATATAAATCTGCTCCTTGCAAATTAGCATAGGATAGATCGGCATTCCGCAAATTGGCGTAACGCAGATTAGCTCTGGAAAGATTAGCATTTTGTAACTTAGCATCAGACAAGTCAGTTTGGTAAAGATTGGCATCACCGAGTTCAGCCGCCTGTAATTGAGCTTTGTGGAGATTGGCTTGAGTCAAGTTAGCATAAGGCAAGTGAATTGCCTGAAGATTGCTATTTTTGAGGTTAATTTTCTCTAAATTCGCCTCAAACAGGTAAGCCTGACTTAAATCGGTATGCTCGAAATCTCGTTTACCAGCTACGTATTGAGCCAACAATTCCTCCGTACTTAACTTCTGCATTTTGGTTTCGATACTGGAAGGTTATCTTGCTACCACTCCATTAAAATTACTTATCGGTAACATTATAGGTATTTATGCCTATTAATTAAATATAAAGTATAGTAGCGAAAAACACTTTTCTCATAATCCTTTTTTTAGAATGTAAAGTTTTAAATGAATTTTCTGATTTTATCCTTCAGACTTCAGACTTCATCCTTCCCGATCGCACTTTTGTCGCCGTTAGTGCCAAGATCGAAAGCAAAGCAGAAGGATAGGAAAGATGGCACCACTGGGAGACTCGATCGCGCAACATTACCACGAGCGAACTAAATATGACCCCCAGACTATTGCAACCAAAAGTCAGGGGCTGGACTGGTCGCGCCAACCAATACCATTTAAAGAATACAAAATAGGCACTACCTTTGACCTCAAACCGTATCTGAAAGAACCACCAGAGGCATTTGCTAACGATCCGACGGCTACCTGGTGGCAGCGTTTGTCCCGCTTGCTATTTTGTAGCTATGGCTTAACCGCGAAAATGCCAACGATGATGGGAGAACCAATATATCTCAGATCGGCACCTTCTGCCGGTGGACTTTATCCAGCCGAAGTTTACTTGATTTCTCGCGGTACGCCCTTACTCCCGCCAGGACTGTATAACTATCAACCCAAAACCCATTCTCTGATTCATTTTTGGGAAAACCAAGTTTGGACGACTTTGCAAGAAGCTTGTTTCCAACATCCTGTTTTAGAAAGTACCCAACTGGCAATCGTAACTACAGCCGTTTTCTATCGGTCATCCTGGCGCTACCAAGACAGAGCTTATCGGCGCATATATTTAGATACCGGTCACCTGTTGGGGAATATTGAGTTAGCTTGTGCGATTAGTAACTTTCGCCCCTATTTAATTGGTGGATTTGCGGATAATGCTGTTGACGATTTGCTTTATCTAGATTCCGAGCAAGAAGGGACGATTACGGTGATTCCTCTGGTAGATTTGCTGGAAGCGAAACAAAACTTGCGATCGGGCTCAACCGCCTTACCTTCTCAAACGCAGGCAAATTATCCAAAAATAGCGGATGGGGAATTGTTGGCATATTTACATCGCGCTACCCAAATTCTGGAGTCGTTCGAGCAACCAGCATCGCCAAGTTTAGCCAAGGAAATATCTTTAGAAGATAAGTACAATTTTCCGTTTTGCTTGAAAGTCCCGACGGTTTCTTCGCCAATTGAATGGGGAGAAAATTTAGAAGGGTTAGAAAATACTATTTTCAGGCGTCGTTCTACTCGTGCTTACAACGGTGCTAATCTGACGTTGGATGAATTAAAAGCTTTGTTGGATTTCACTTATCAACCCCAAAATTATGTCGAGCAAGGGTTGGATGGTTCTCCAGATTATTTCGATCTGAGTTTAATCGAAACTTTTATTGCCGTGTTGGGAGTCGAGGGGCTGGAGGATGGTTGCTATTATTATGCGCCGAAAGCTCAAGAGTTACGGCAGATTCGCTTTAAAAACTTCCGCCCGGAGTTGTATTATTTGTGCCTGGGACAAGAGTTAGGTCGGGATGCGGCGGCGGTGCTTTTTCATACAGCCGATCTAAAAACGTCGGTGGCGAAATATGGCGATCGCGTTTACCGCTATCTGCACATGGATGCTGGTCATTTAGGCCAACGGCTGAATTTAGCTGCCATTCGTCTCAATTTAGGTGTCAGCGGTATCGGTGGCTTCTTTGATGACCAAGTGAATGAAGTGTTAGGTATTCCTGCTGATGAAGCAGTTCTTTATATCACTACTTTGGGTCGTCCGCGAGTGACTTCGGTGTAAGCATTCATACCAGTTCACTTAAACTTTTTGACACTCCTCGTGCTAGAGCAGCGAGGATTCTTCGTTCATAGACTCAACTTGCCCTGACAGGATTGCTCCAGCCAGAGTAGAGGCAGGGTCTCCCGAAGCGTTAGGATTTAAAATCCAGGTTCCTACGTGACCCGTAGTACCCAAGGCTAAATTCAGAATATTGATAGCAGCATTCCAATCCCTATCTAACACAAATCCACATTGGCAAATATGCGTTCTAGTAGATAAAGATTTTTTGATTGTAGTACCGCAACTAGAGCAATTTTGACTTGTATAAGCTGGATTAACTGCGATAGTTACCCTACTAAATTTAACACCAAAATACTCTAACCACTTTCTGAATTGATACCAACCAGCATCATTAATAGATTTAGCAAGGCCATGATTTTTAACTAAATTTTTAACCCTTAAATCTTCGTAAGCGACTAAATCGTTAGATTTGATTACGCAACGCGCTATTCTCTTAGCGTGTTCTTCACGTTGCCTACTTATATTAAGATGTGTCTTGCCTAATTTATTAATGGCGCGTTGCCGATTGGATGAGCATTTTACTTTACGAGAAACGCGACGTTGATAAAATTTCAACCGTTTCTCACCTGTGCGATAAAATCTGGAATTTGGTTCTGGATGTCCGTTGCTGTCGGTATAAAACTCCTTGAGTCCAACATCTAAACCAATGGTTTTACCAGTTGGTTGAATTTCTACTTTGTTATAAACCCTGATTAAAAACTGAACATAGTAGCCATCAGCACGACGAACTAATCTAACCCGTTTTATCTGGTCTATCTGGTGAAAGTTTAAATCCCACGTTCCTTTTAGTTTAAGCTTGCCAATGCCTTTTTTATCGGTAAAAGTGACTTGTTTCCTAGTTTCAGAAAGTGACCACCCAGAGGTTTTATATTCAACTGAACGGTTGTTTTTCTTGAACTTTGGATAACCTTTTTTACCTGGAACTTGCTTTTTACAATTGTCGTAAAAACGAGCAATTGAAGTATAAGCCCTTTCAACAGCAACTTGGCAAGCGTGAGAGTTTAGGGCTTTAACAAACGGGTATTCGGCTCTTAATGCTGTGTTGTGGCGATAAAGCTCTTTTTGTCCTACGCCTCGGTTATCCATCCAAAAACGGATACACTTATTGCGTACAAACTGAGCAGTTCTAATTGCTTCATCTATAGCAGCATATTGAGTTGTTTTCCCCTTTGCCTTAAACTCTAAGACTATCACTTGACGTGGAAAAACTCTACGCCAATATCATAACCTAAAGAAAGCCGCCCTGAAGTGCGGGGCTTGAAACCCATTAATTTCGGTCACCTTTAAGCTCGCATCGCATTTAAATTGTATATTGCTGATGCTAGGCAAAAACCGTAAATCCCTCTCCCCATCTCCCCATCAGCTTGAATATTAAATTTAAATGCGTGGCAGCTTACTATTTTGGTAAGGGGCAGGGGGAACGCTCGGTCACGCTGTTACAGTGAATTGGTAGCTAGCAGAAGGCTCCAAAGCAGAAAGGAAAAACCGTGAAAACAAGGGTTCTGGCCTTTCATCTTGCCTTAACCACCTTAGCGGTTTTTATAAATTAAAAAAACCTTAAGAATTAAGATTTTTTCAGTTAAATCAAATTGATATGTCAAGAGTAATTTTTCGTATATTTTGAAAAATGTGATAATAAAAGCAGGAAAAGTGGGTAAATTTCTCTTATAAAGAGTTATTTCGCTTTTGTACGGCACTTTGTCCGCTCATGATTGAATTCAGCCAGCAGGTCAGAGATTATGGGTAAAGTTCTAGTTGTAGAAGATAGTAAAGCCCAACGGGAGATGATCTCAGAGCTTCTCAAAGGGATCGGGCTGAAAGTTAGCGTAGCGTGTGACGGTGTGGAGGCGCTGGAAAAAATACAGGGAAATCGACCGGATTTAGTAGTTTTAGACATAATTATGCCTCGCATGAACGGTTATGAACTTTGTCGGAAGCTCAAAAGCGATGCGAAAACTCAGAATTTAGTTGTAGTGATGTGTTCGGCAAAGAAAGAGGAATTCGATCGCTATTGGGGGATGAAGCAAGGTGCGGATGCGTATATTGCAAAACCATTTCACCCCGAAGAGTTAGTGGGAACGGTTAAACAATTGTTACGCAGCTAGGTAATTACTTTTTTTCCAATATTTTTGCAACAGATAAAATTCCCAAATTGACAAGCCGTTCCTTTGAGAAGAAATTTTGACAGGTATCTCTTGCCTAGCTACTTATCGGATGTTGCATTAATTTTTGAAATTAATATAAAAGTTTTTTGCAAAAATTCTTTCCTTAAATAATAGAGAGAGTTTTTAACCAGTCAGACGTTCTGCCAATGCAAATAAATGTAAAGCTAATCATGTCTAGGTGTTAACCACAGTTGACACTAGCTAACTTTGTTGAGATATGCTAGACAAAAAATACTATAACAACCAACAGGCGTGTTAAATAATGATAACAATTGCTGGTTATAAAATTAGCGAAGAAATTTACAAAACTTCGCAGCGAGTAATTTATCGGGGTGTCGGATTAAGAGATGAAAAACCAGTAATTATCAAGAGTTTTGGTTCTCGTTACTGTTCACCAGAAGAAATTTTTCGCTTCAAGCACGAATACGAAATTACTAAAAATTTACCTATATCCGGTATAATTAAACCCATAGAAATTTTAAACGATCGCCACAAACCCATCTTAATTTTAGAAGACATAGGTGGCGTATCTCTTAAGCAATATCTCAACGAGCATAAACTTTCTTTAACCGAATTTTTCAAAATAGCCATTCAGCTAGTTGATACCTTAGGTAAATTACATCAACATAATCTAATTCATAAAGATATCAAACCTTCCAACATCATTATCAATCCCGATAATTTAGAAGTAAGAATTACTGACTTTGCCCTCGCCTCCCAACTAACGAGCGAAAACCCCAGAATTGCCAGTCCAGAACTACTCGAAGGCACCCTCGCCTATATGTCGCCAGAACAAACTGGCAGGATGAATCGCTCCATCGATTATCGCACTGATTTCTACTCGTTGGGAGTTACATTTTATGAAATGCTGACAAATCAGTTACCTTGTAACTCAGACGATCTAATTGAATTAGTTCACTGTCATATTGCCAGAATACCTATTCCTTTAAACGAAATCGATCGAAAAATACCCAAAGTAGTTTCCGATATTGTAATAAAGCTAATCGCTAAAACCGCTGAAGAAAGATATCAAAGCGCATTTGGGTTAAAAACAGATTTAGAACAGTGTCTACTTCAATGGGAAGAAAAAGGCGAAATATCAGACTTTACCATTGCCAGCAAAGATTTTTCCGGTCAACTGCAAATTCCTCAAAAACTTTACGGAAGAGAGAAAGAATTAGCCAAACTTTTAGCAGCTTTTGAGCGAGTTTGCTCCAGCAAAACAGAAATGATGCTAGTTGCTGGTTATTCCGGCGTTGGTAAGTCTGCCTTAGTGCAAGAAATTCAGAAACCGTTAGTAAGATATCGGGGTTATTTTATTTCGGGAAAATTCGATCAATTTAAGCGAAACATACCTTACTCGGCACTCATCCAAGCTTTCTCTGAACTGATGCGTCAACTAGTGGCAGAAAGTAAAGAGAAGATCGCAGCTTGGAAATCAAAGCTATTAGAAGGATTAGGAGAAAACGGGCAAGTTGTTATTGATGTAATTCCCGAAGTAGAATTAATCATCGGCAAACAGCCAGAAGTAGTGCATTTAGGGCCAACAGAATCCCAAAACCGTTTTAATAACTTATTTCAAAATTTTATTAATATCATTGCCAATAAAGAACACCCCCTAGTTTTATTTTTAGATGACTTGCAATGGGCTGATTTGGGTTCATTAAAATTAATTGAATCCATCATGAACAATGGAGAAAAAAAAGCTTTATTACTGATAGGAGCTTATCGTGATAATGAAGTTAGTCCGACTCATCCTACCATTCAAATAATCGAAAAAATTCAACAAACTGGAGCAGTTGTTAATCAAATCATTCTCGAACCTTTGAATTTAGAAAATGTTTTAACTTTAGTCACGGATACTTTAGTTGAAGCAGACACTGATTCACACTCAAAGCAATCTGAAAGGATCGCGCCCTTAGCTGAGTTAGTTTTTAATAAAACTCAGGGTAATCCATTCTTTTTAACTACTTTGCTATCTACTTTGTACGCCGATAAGCTGCTGAAATTCGATTTTACTCAAGGGCGTTGGTTTTGGGATATCAGGCAAATTCAAGGAATTGGTATTACTGATTATAATGTAGTTGAATTGGTGGCGAGAAATATTCAAAAACTTTCACCGTCTACCCAGCAAGTGTTGAAGCTGGCTGCTTGTATCGGTAATACATTTAATTTGGATAATTTGGCAGTGGTGAATGAAAAATCGTTATTGACTACTGCTGATGAGTTGTGGGAAGCCTTGCAATCTGGGTTGATTTTGCCACTTTCATCAGATTATAAAATTCCCTTATTTGTTGACGAACTGGAACACCAATATTGGCAGGAAAGAAATTCAAGAATAAGCTATAAATTTTTACACGATCGCGTACAGCAAGCTGCCTATTTTCTCATTTCCGATCGCGAAAAGAAACAAACTCATCTTAATATTGGGAAACTGCTACTCAAAAATATTCCAGAGACAGAAATTGAAGAAAATATATTTGACATTGTTAATCAATTAAATATCGGAGTGGAATTCGTCACGAAAGAGTTGGAAAAAGAAGAACTGGCGAAATTAAATTTGACAGCCGGCAAAAAAGCTTTAGCTGCTACTGCTTATGATGCTGCTGCTAGGTATTTAAATGCGGGATTGCAATTACTTCCCCCAGATGGCTGGGAAAGAAAGTATGAATTGACGCGAGACTTATTTGTAGCAACGGCATCTGCGGAGTATCTCAATATTAACTTCGATCGGGCCAAGCAATTGTCTGAGGTCGTATTAGAACGGGCAAAAACTTTGTTAGAGAAAGTCCCTGTTTACGAGACTCAAATTCAGTTTTACATAGCGCAAAATCAGATGCAAGCTGCGATAGATACTGCACTTCCGGTCTTGAAATTACTAGGAGTTAGGCTGCCAGAAAAACCAACAACACTCGACATTTTATTAGGTTTAATTCGCACGAAGTTAGTATTATCAGGAAAACAGATTGAGAACTTAGCGAACCTTCCGGAAATGACTGATTCCTATAAGCTAGCAGCAATGAGGATATTGATGAATATTACTTCCCCTGTTT
>CAZJJR010000029.1:0-33939 GCA_964546365.1 uncultured bacterium
GACGCTCTTCCGATTTAGCAGCGTCACCAATCGGCAATTTTCCTCTAGTATCCATTGCGCCAAACTTTCTAATTCTGATTCGCGACCGTAAAAAACGGAAACATCAACTGCTTCTCCCCAATCTCGATCGCCATCAACAGTAACTAATTCCTCAATTCCCGGTTGAGTGTAGTCTGGGTCTTCCAGTTCCATTTCCAGCACTTGAAAAATCAGTCGCAGAGAACTTTCATCACAGCCGCTCGTCCGCCGCAAAATTTTCCGAATTGTGGTAGGATGCAAACCTTGAGAACTAATCAATTGCGCTTGTTCGGCAATCTTATTAGGGTTGTATTTAATACCTGTTTTCGCTTCTAATTCACTGATGCGAGTTTTAAATTTTTTCGCCCCGGCAGGCGTGAGGATATATCCCCGATGGCGCTTAGATTTAGAAGGGTTTTTAGCGGTGGCCACAAAGGTAAATCCCATCCTGCTCAAAGGTAAAGATCGTAGTACAGAGTACTGCGTATATTTTTTATTTTAGTTAAATTTTACACTACGTAAATAGTGCGATCGCATTTTTATAAATGCTTTTTGCTTAAGTTCTCCTTAAAATCTCTATCTTCTCCCCAAAACTATCTTGACTATTCCAAACTAAATTTAGCGAGTTACAAAAAGATTACTCCATACGGCATCAAAAGTAAACCAGTTTATGAACAATAATTCAGGAGTCAGAATTCATAAATCATCATCAATCAATTGGGTATAACAACCTGAGACTATCTTGTTAACAGCTAAAAAGGATTTATAAAATCATTGATTTACAAGCAATTTTACTAGCTAAATTTTGATGTTTAAATTCCCAATTATTTTTTGAAAAACCAACATATTCAGATAAGCGATCGATTTTGGGGAAGGATAAATAATTATGAATGCAACCAACCAAAACTTAATTTTAATAGTTGATGCCAACCCAACTGATGTAAAGCTACTTTCTAATTTAGTAGAAACCTACGGCTATAAGAGCTTAATTGCTTATGATAGTAAAATTGCCTTAGAAATAGCCCGTCAAATTTTACCGATTTTAGTAATTTGGGACATCAATACATTCGAGGTTTCCGATATTGACGAATGCCTCAGCTTCCAACAATGGATTGTCAATCAAAAAATCCCGGTTATTTTCATGACGGATTTAGTCGAACCGAGTAAGCTGATCGATAATTTGCAATCGAACAATTTCGATTACATTACTAAACCTTTTAATCAACAAGAGGTGATTAGTTGTATTAACTTTTATATCAAACGGCAATTATTGTCTTTAAGCGCTTTCCAAGACAATAATTACCTAGTGCAAATACTCAAAGGCTTTACAGGCATTGAATATGAATTGCTCAAGATTACCAGAGAATTAGACCACCGTTTAGAAGAACGTTCTTCTCAGCTTTTTTTAGTGTGGCAAGAATTACAGAAAGTACAACAAAAACTCTTAGCAAAAGAAGAGAAGTTAAGGATTGATAACCTTTACGACAAAATCACTGGTTTACCCAACCGAACTTGGCTGATCGAGCGCTTACAAAATATCATATCGCGTGCCAGCCAGAATCCGGATTTCCAATATGCTGTTTTATCAATTGGCGTAGATCGCTTTAAAATTGTCAATGATTCTTTGGGGCATTTGCTAGGAGATGAATTACTGAAAAACATTGCTCACAGGCTGCAAGACTGTTTGAATAATGCAGGAACGGTAGCTCGTTTGGGGGGAGACGAATTTATTGTTTTGCTAGAAAACATTCAATCTTCTTCAGATGCTACTGCGATCGCTGAATATATCCAAGAGCAATTTAAATTGCCATTTCAATTGAATGACTATGAAATTTTTGCTGGAGTTAGCACTGGGATTACCCTTAGCAATATAAAATATCAATCTCCCATTGAAATGTTAAGAGATGCTGGGATAGCAATGTCTCAAGCCAAACAAGCCGGCAAAGGATGCTACCAAGTATTGACTCCCGAAAATCGAAGCAAGGCGATCGCGCGATTGCAACTAGAAAATGACCTGAGATATGGCATAGAACGCAACGAATTTTATTTAGAATATCAACCGATTTACTGTCTTACCCAAAGTAAAATCTTAGGATTTGAAGCTTTAGTCCGCTGGCGTCACCCTTCTCGCGGCAGAGTTTCCCCCAATGAATTTATTCCCACTGTAGAAGAAATCGGCTTGATCGATCGCTTAGGCTATTGGGTTTTGCAAGAAGCAACTCGTCAGTTGAAAAAGTGGCAAGAAGCCTTCCCTTGTTACCCGAATCTAGTTATGAATATCAATATTTCTGCAAAGCAGCTTAAGCAGGTACAACTAATTTTTCACATAGAAAATCTCTGCCGTCAAATCGGTTTGAAAGAAAATAGTTTGAAACTAGAAATCACCGAAAGCTGCTTTATGGAAATATCTACTGAGGAAGTCGATATGCTGCATCACCTGAAAAATATGGGAATCGGTTTGTGTATTGATGACTTTGGTACTGGTTACTCTTCGTTAAGCCGCTTGCATAAATTTCCAATGGATACGATTAAAGTCGATCGCTCTTTCGTGCAACGTCTTGGTACCGGCTTGCGGGAAACTGAAATCGTGCAAAGCATTGGTAATTTAGCGCACAATCTCGGTTTAGATTTAGTAGCAGAAGGAATCGAAACCAACGATCAATTAGAAAAACTCCAAGAGTTAGGATATGAATTCGGACAAGGCTATCTTTTCTCTGAACCTTTGGATAAAGAAACCGCAACCCAGCTATTAACTTGTTAGAAAACCTAACCCCCCAGCCCCCTTCCCTGGTAGGGAAGGGTGAGCCAGCCAAAAGCCCTTCTCCTCTAAGAGGAGGAGTCATTTTCTCCTCGTTACCAGGTGGAACTTGGCAACGAGTAAGGGGAGGGGTCATTTCTACAAAGGCTGTACGTCGTTAAATCGCACCAACGTATCGGGAACTAACTTTGCATCTGGATTTTCTGCCTCAGTAGTGCGGATTTCTCGATTAGTTAATAAATAGTATTTACCAATTTTTTCGTGAAAATCTCTGACATCTTCTTTTTCCAACACTTCATTGGTTTCGGCATCGCGAATAATAGTTTGGAAATGAGTAACTAAATAACCTTCGGGAGTTTTGGCAGTACCAATCGTATTAACAGTCACAGCCACTTCTCCCATTACCCGATTTACTTGGGTAATCATGTTATTTTGCACTTTATAATGGGAGTTCATTTCATCTCCCACTTCGCGAATTTCCCAAGCTCCCGATGTATCTTTACCTTCTAATTTAAAACTATCTAGTTCGTGAACTTCATCAAAGGGAATTCGACGGCGGTGAATTACTTCCATTTTTAATTGATTAGCGACAAATTCCCGCGCCTCATCCCGATCGATATTTATCACTTCTACAGTCAAATCTGGTTTGACGCGAACTATTCCTTGGTCGAGTTGTCCCTGATAATTAATTGACACTTCAGCGGAATAGCCGGGGAAATCTTCATCCCAGGTATAGCGATTTTCGTAAGCGGTGCGAAAAGCGTCGCTAGCGGACTGGGCAAAAGCAAGGTTTGGCAATGCACAAGTGAAAAGTGCGATCGCCAAAAATAATCTCAAAGCCCTAGTTAAAAATGGCTGCATTAATTGTTTTATCATTGCGATCGTTTTGCTAGTTATTATCTAATTCGATGTAGGGTGCGTGACCCCACTTTTGACTAACCATTGAGATATTATAGCTTTCGTCACGCACCGTACTTGCCAGATGATTTGCAACTAGCAACTTAGGTAATTAGAAACCCAAGAAGTGAATAAATTTTTCACCAGTGGTCAATTCCACAATCAGTGCAATCAAAAAGCCTAGCATCGCTAAACGACCATTCCAAATTTCAGCGCTGGGGTTTGAACCAAACTCAAATTTAGTAGCAAACTCACCATATTTGCGTTGAAATTGAGTCTCGTAAGGGTTAGCGGTTTGTGGTGTATTAGTCATTGTTTTAGCTCCGGTTTGAATTAGATTGTTGCTTGTTATTGAACAATGTAAAGAAAAGTTACGACCAGTCCCCTCTATCTATAGAAAGGGAAATAAAATATCAGTAACAAGTCAAAAATCAATCTTTTGATAGCAGATATTTAATGAAATAAAATTCAGGAGTCAGAATTCAGAATTCAGAATTTTTTAAGTTTAGAATGGTAGCCGGACGCATAAAAATCAAAAACTGCTATATTACTGGATATGGCCGCATTAAACACCAATCTCTATCTATTTCTGGAAAATCTTATCTTTTTTGTGGTTGCGACATCTTTTGCTGCCATTGTGGGTTGGATGTGGAGAAATTTCAAACCCATGACACTTCCCGAACCACTACCAGGATGGTTTAAAATTTGGTTCGGTACGATACAGATATTAGGAATTTTGCTTCCCTTTGTAGCAATGGTGCTGTGGGGAGTTTTGTGGGGTTATTCCAGCGTGTTAACCGTGTTGATTTGGTACTTTATCGTGCTGGCATTACAAATAATATCTGAAATTGTGCCATTGAGAAGATTTCAATCGGTTGTATGGGTAATGGTTCCTTATTTATATTTGCCTTATCGGATCTGGCAACTGTATGAAGGATTGCAGATTTTAAATCCGACAAAAGAACTAATTTGGATACGCTATTTATTAATTTTAGAAATTATTTTATGGACTGCTAACTACGCCTTTGATAAATCGCTGCCTTCATAAACAGCTTGCAATCCCATTTCAATAAAGCCACTCATTTCTATGGGTTGAATACCATAATTAGCCAGAACATCTCGTGGATTTTCACCAATTCCACTGACCAAAATCGCCCGACAATCAGTGAGGATTTGAGCTAAAGCGTGCCAGCGTTGCAGTCCGGTTCCCCGTTCTGGTGCTGGGCGTTCTTCTATCATTTGAAAACCGTCTAGTGTCTGTGACCAAATTTGCAAACTAGTTGCATCACCTAAATGCTGATTAACTAAAATTCCTTCAAAAGTTGCGACAGCTACGTATTTTTTATTTTGGGAAATTGGTGGTGGTAATTTAGTGCAAGCAGTTAAACAACCTCGGAATTCTTCTGAGCGATCGGTCCCCAAAAGCCCTACAGCATCAGCCCTACACCGGGTACAGTGCATCATTTGGGGTAAATATTTGCCAGTTTCTCGGCGGAGGGTAGCCATTTCTGCTGGCTGAGGTTCGGGGATATTTTCAAAAGGTGTTTCGGGAGTGGGATACATGGGCATACAGTTATGCAAATCTACTCCCATTTCCGCCATCTTTTTAGCAACTTCTACTGCATGATGGTCGTTGATTTCGGGGATAATTATTGTATTTACTTTAACAACTACTCCTGCTTCTTTTAAACCTTTGATGGCGGCTAATTGGCGTTCTAATAAAATTTCTGCACCTTTTTTACCACGATGAACTATATTGCCATCGCGCACCCAACTATAAATATGTTGGGTGATTTCCGGATCGATCGCATTTAGGGTAACGGTAACGTGAGATACTCCTATTTCGGCTATTTCTTTGATGTATTCTGGTTTGAGTCCTAAACCGTTTGTAGCGAGACAAAGAATAATATTGGGAAATCTCTCTCGCAGTCCTCGCATGGTATCGAGAGTTTCTCTGGGATTAGCAAAAGGATCGCCTGGGCCAGCAATTCCTGCTACTGTAATGCGGGGTTCTTTTTCTAATACTTGCCCCATGTATTCAACGGCTTGATGGGGTGCGAGTACGGAACTGGTGACGCCGGGACGACTTTCGTTTACGCAGTCATATTTGCGATTGCAATATTTACATTGAATGTTGCATTTTGGTGCTACGGGAAGGTGGACTCTTCCGTATTGTCCTTTTACTTTGGCGTTGAAGCAGGGATGATGTTCGTAGTCGATGATGGTGGAAGTCATGGTTTTTCTCCGTAGCATGATTTTGGGGATTTTTTACCACAGATGTCCACAGATGTAGGCGATAGCCTTGCCGTAGCTACACAGATGAACACAGATGTAGTGTGGGTTTTGAGGATGGGGTTTAGAAATATCCGTATCCGACTGGTGAGTCTGCTTGTTTTTTGTCGAGAATGGCGTTGACGATCAGATCTAAAAGGTTTTGGGTGCCGCGATAACCGATGTGCAGTACTCTTTGTCCGCCGAAGCGATCGTGTATTGGGAAGCCTACTCGAATTAGGGGGATATTTTGCGATCGCGCAATTTGATATCCTTTACTCGTACCGATCAAAATGTCGGGTTGGAGGGTGGTTATTTCTTCGGCAATTTCGTAAAAATCGATGTTTTCTCTGACTAATGGTGGTTGAGTTAAAATGTCAGCAGTGACGGCATCAATTGCTGTTTGTAAATTGCCGCTATTTCCACCGGAAGCACATAATACTGGTTGTACACCAATTTCAGCTAGAAAAGCTGTAATCCCTACTACCAAATCTTCTTCTCCATAAACAACAGCCCGTTTGCCAAATAGATATTTATGGGAGTCTACATAAGCATCAACTAATCTGCCCCGTTCTAATTCGTGTTTTCTGGGACTTAAGGAACCGGAGATATTTTCTAATGCTTGAAAAAATTTATCTGTTTCTCTTAAACCAATCGGTATTCCTAATTGAGTTAATGGCACTTTAAAGCGTTCTGCTAGTAACTGACCGCCTGTATTTTTGGATAAGCAATGGGTTCTGCCAAATTCGATCGTACTTTGGGAGTTGCCCATAATTCTGATACTATCGATTGGCGTTCCTCCCTCTGGGATTTTCTCATAATCTAATTGTGCTGGGGCATCCAAGGTTTCGGAAATATCCGGCAATATAATCCCTGAAATCCGGAAATCAGCCAAAATTTCTTTTAAGTATCGGATGTCGGCTGGAGATATGAGTCCCGGTAACAAATTCATTTGGTTGGCAACAATAATTTGATAATTTTCTGTTACCAATTGATCTATGACAGCCCTGACTGTGGCATGGAAACCTTCCATGTGAGTGCCGCTATAACTAGGAGTTGAAACATTCACCATAATTGGTAATTCAATGTTTTCTCCTACTTCTTCACCAAATTCTCTTAGCAACATCGGTACATCATCACCAATGGTTTCTGTTAAACAAGTAGTGGCAACGCCTACTAAATTAGCACCGTATTTATTGGTAACGTTAATAATGCCTTGTTTTAAATTTGGGCCACCACCGTAAACGGCGTGTTTTTCACTCAATGAGGAAGAAGCAATATCGATCGGTTCTCGAAAATGACTGATGATGTAACGGCGCATATAAGTAGCGCAACCTTGTGAGCCATGAAGAAAAGGCACGGCTCCTTCAATTCCTCGAAATGCTATGCAGGCTCCTAATGGTTTGCAAAGTTTACAAGCGTTGGTTGTGGAGACATAAGGAGCGGTGGTTTTCTTCATAATTTCACCTCCTGGAGGTTGGGGAATGGCGATCGATCGGTATTTTTTGTTAGAGTATTGGGACTTGGTTTTTTTTACCACAGATGTTCACAGATAAACACAGATGAACACAGATGTAAGAAAAGTTTATTGCAGGGGATACAGATGATTTAAGATGGATTTTTTGATATGGGCAAGAGGTTGGTTTGCTGATAAATTATGAATATTAGCTATTAGATCTTTCTTTTCTTGGTACGAATCTCCACACGGGAGACATGACGGTGCTGTGAATTTCACGAGCAAAGTTGAGCATTCCAATGAAGCCTTCTAGTGCTTCTTTACGTTCGTGGTTGTGATCGCAAAAACCTAAGCCGAGTTTGTAAGCTATTGGTCTTTCTTTGACGCCACCAACTAATATATCTACGTCTTTTTCTTTCAGGAAAGCCGACAATTCTAGGGGGTTAGAATCATCGACGATAATTGTACCTTCGTCGGTGATTTCGTGCAGTTCTTGATAATCTTCGCTGGTGCCTGTTTGGGAACCTACCATTACTACATTCATTCCCAATAAACGGAAGGCTTTGACTAAGGAGAAAGCTTTGAAAGCACCGCCAACATAGATAGCAGCTTTTTTACCTGTTAAGTCTTTGCGATATGCTTGTAATTGCGGATAAAGAGTTGATAATTCTTCTTTTACTAAGGCTTGCGATCGCTCTAAAATAGTCGGGTCATCTTTGAAGAATTTGGCAACTTTGTAAAGTGATTCTGCCATATCTTCTACACCAAAATAAGATACTCGTTTAAACGGAATACCGTATTTTTCTTTCATCATTTTGGCGAGTTCCATTGTAGCACCGGAACACTGCACGACGTTGAGGGCAGCACCGTGCGATCGCTCGATATCTTTCACTCTCCCATCACCCGTAATATTCGCCACTACTTCAATACCCATGCGCTCGAAATAGTTGCGAATAATCCAAATTTCCCCAGCTAAATTAAAGTCACCCAAAATGTTAATGCTGTGGGGAGAAATTCCCGTAGTATCGACAGTTCCCACTAATCGAAAAAGAGCATGACACGCAGCGCTGTAACCTGCTCTTTTATTACCTTTAAAACCTTCAGATTGAACGGGAATCACGGGAATTCCTTTTTCTTTGGAAACTCTTTTACAAATAGCTTGTAAGTCATCTCCGATAATACCAACAATGCAAGTTGAATAAACAAAAGCGGCGTTGGGATGATGGCGATCGATTAATTCAATTAATGCTTGATAAAGTTTTTTCTCACCGCCAAAAATCACATCTTTTTCTTGTAAATCGGTGGAAAAACTCAACCTGTGCAATTCTGGCCCAGAAGATAATGCACCGCGAATATCCCATGTATAAGCTGCACATCCGATCGGCCCATGTACCAGGTGAACGGCATCAGCAATTGGATAAAGGACAACGCGAGAACCGCAGAATACACAAGCTCTTTGGCTAACCGCACCAGCCAGACTGTCTTTATTGCAAACTAACTCAAATGGTTGTTCGCCTTTGCGGTGAATTTGATTCGAGCGTTCTTTAAAAATGGTAGAGTTCATGATAGGGAATGGGGAATTAATTGAGGATTGACAATTGGGAATTGGTAATGGGGCATTGGGCATGAAAGAACATCTTCCACTCCCCCATTCCCCATTTCTATTTCAGGTAGGTAGTAGATATTTCTCAGCAGGTTGACCGTTTTCTAAAGCATCGAGAATTTCATCGATCGCATTTTCATCTACTTGACTGTACCAATAATTATCGGGGTAGATCGTCATCACTGGGCCGCGATCGCAAAGGTTCATACAGCCAGTAGTAGAAACTAACACATCATCTAATCCTCGATCGGAAAGTTCGGTTTCTAAATATTGAATTAGTTCGGGAGAATTTTTGCGCCGACAAGCACCTTTAGGATCTCCATTTAACCGAAAACTAGAACAAACAAAAATGTGATGTTGTGGTTTTTTCATAATAAATCTCCGTTGGAAAGGATGAAGGATGAAGTATAAAGTAAAAATAACTTCACTATTTACTTTGGCTTTTAACTTATACTTGTACCACCTCTCAATACCTATTTCTGGCTAACTTTTAACAGTTATCAGTTTTCAGTTAATAATTTCAAGTGCATACCCTGATATTTTGATAACTGATAACTGATAACTGATAACTGATTTAACGGACTAATTCAAACAATTCATCTGGTGCATCCCGGTCGATACGTTCCAGAATGGTGTTAATAATTTGAGATAGTAAGTAGATGCCACCCCAATAACAACTAGTTGGGAAGTAACTGTGACCGATGCGATCGAGAATTGGGAAGCCGAAACGCACGATCGGTATATCTTCAGCACGAGCAATATACTTGCCATATTCGTTACCAATTAACAAATCTACTGGCTCGTTCTTAATCAATTGATGCAGGTAGAATAAGTCAGCATTCTGACGCACCACTGCATTGGGAACAACATCTTTGAGGATTTCATTAATTCGTTCTTCAAAGCGTTTCCCTGGCGTTCCCGTAATCACGTAAACTGGCAGCATTCCGCAAGTTACTAAAAATTCAGTGAGGGGAATTATTTGGTCGGGATCGCCATAAACTGCAACGCGCTTGCGATAGAGGTACTGCTGCATATCAGTCATCACATCTACCAAGCGTCCCCGGTCATAAGTTACGGAATCAGGCGGAGTAATACCAGTAAATTCCATTACTGCTTCGACAAAGCGATCGGTTGCTTTTAAACCAATCGGCAGTTCTAATAAACGATAGGGAACTTTGCATTTTTCTTGCAGTGCTATAGCAGCCCCTTCCGAAGCAAACGTACCTAATGCGATCGTACCAAGACTATCACCAGTTAAATGCAAATCTTCGATCGTCGTTCCCCCTTTCGGGTACATTTGAAAATCGCCAGTTTGCGGCGTATCAACCACATCAGTTACATCCGGGAAAGTAATTGCTTCTACTCCCAATTGGGTAACTAATTGTTTAATTGCCCGCACGTCAGACGGTTCCACATAACCGGGAATCACGTTAATTTTGTGAGTGCTGGTGTTACTTTTAGTGGAGAAATAGTTCACCATCGCCCTGGTCATCGTTGACCAACCATTAATATGAGAACCAACATAACTAGGCGTGTTAGCGTGAATCACCCACTTATCTTCCGGAACAAATCCATCTTCCCGCGCTTGGCGAATAAATGTTGGGATATCATCCCCAATCGTTTCTGACAAACAGGTAGTACTAACCGCAACTACATCCGGTTTGTAAGTAGTGAAAATAGTTTGCAAAGCTTGTTTTAAGTTTGAACCACCACCGAATACTGATGAACCTTCCGTAAACGAACTGGTGGAAGCCATAATTGGTTCCCGATAGTGGCGGGTAAGGTGAGATCTGTGGAAAGAACAACAACCTTGGGAACCGTGAGAATGAGGCAAACAATTGTGAATTCCTAATGCTGCATACATTGCCCCAATTGGCTGACAAGTCTTAGCAGGGTTAATGCGTAATCCCTGGCGTTCGACGATTTCTTTGGGTGTTAGGTCTAACATAATACTTGTTCCTCTTTGTTTTGCGATCGGGCGGTTAGGGGTTAGGGACTAGGGGCTAGGGGCTAGGGAAAGGATCTTCCCCCTGCCCCCTGCCTTACTTCTGCCAAGGAGCCTTAATACTCTTCCAAGCGGGGCCATTAATTCGCATATCGATGTCTTTGGCAAAGTTAACTAGACCTCGGAATCCGGCAAACGGGCCACCGTAGTCGTAATTGTGCAGTTGTTTGCAAGGAATGCCGTATTTTTCAATTACGTACTTGTCTTTAATACCAGAACCAATAATGTCTGGTTTAAAGCGCTTGATTAAAATGTCTAATTCGTGATGAGAAACATCATCGATCATCAGGGTGCCTTCACCCATTTCAGAAATCATTCCTTCATAATTACCGATAACGCCTTCTGCTTTGAGTTGTTCGAGGACTTCTGGCGGACGAGTTGGTTTGTAAAGTTCGGGGTCTGGTTCGACGTGCAATTCTTCAATGTTGCGAGAATCAGCATCTACTTTCAGATTAGGTAATACTTGGCGACCTTCATAATCATCCCGGTGGGCAAACTCATAACCCGCTGCGATCGTTTTAATACCCAAATCAGCAAACGCATCTTGATAGTGGTGAGCGCGAGAACCACCCACAAATAGAATAGCTGTTTTACCTTGCAAGCGTTCCCGATATGGTGCCAGTGCAGCTTCCGTTTCAGCTGTTTCTTCAGCAATCACTTGTTCGACTCTTTCCGTCAAAGCCGGATCGCCAAAGAATTGAGCAACCTTCCTTAAAGACTTCGCGAAAGCTTGGCTCCCGATCAAGTTAACCTTAATCCAAGGTATGCCATATTTCGTCTCCATCATGCTAGCCATGTAGTTGATAGAGCGGTGACACATCACCAAATTTACTTTTGCCAAATGAGCTTGGGTGGCTTCTTCATAAGTAGCATCGCCGCTGAATTTCGCTACTACTTTAATACCGCATTTTTCAAATACGCGCTCGATTTCCCAAGCATCACCACCGATGTTATATTCACCCATCAAGTTGACAGTATAACCTTCGATTTCTTCGGTTTCTGTATCCGTGCCAACCCAATGTTTAAAGAAACCATTGTTAGCAATGTGGTGACCTGCTGATTGGGAAACACCTTTGTAACCTTCACAGTTAAAAGCTACTACAGAAATGCCCAGTTCTTCGGTCATTTCTTTCGCTAAACCTTGAATATCATCCCCAATCAATCCTACCGGACAAGTAGCGGTAATAGTAATTGCTTTCGGTTTGAAAATATCGTAAGCTTCCTGCACAGCTTTCCGCAGTTTCTTAATCCCACCAAATACGATATCTTCTTCCTGCATATCGGTGGTTAAGCAATAGCTGAGGAAGTTCAAACCGTCTTCACGAGTGCGATATTGATTGCGCCGTGTCATCCAAGTATAGTAGGAACAACCAACTGGGCCGTGAACGATGTGAGCTACGTTCCCAAATGGCCCTACAACCACACCTTTACAACCTGCAAATGCACAGTGTCTCTGGGTGATAATACCGGGAACCGTTCGCACATTGGCTTCAATTTGCTGATCTTCTTCAGACGGTTCGCGCAGTACGATATGTTTGCCTCTTTTTTTGGCTACTTTGGGAGGGTAGGCAGTAACCATTTCTTTAATAGCAGCTTCTTGCTCGATCAATGGAGCTTTTGCGAATTTTAATTCGTCAGACATGACGTTCTCCTGGTAAAGAATTCTGATGTAGGGAAAAACCGGATTTACTCGCTTAATATCATGTCCGTTAGTATCGATTTCTAAAGAAATCGTTCTCTTATCTGCGTAGCCTACGGCAAGGCTATCGCCTACATCTGCGTTTATCTGTTTTCATCTGCGGTAAAAATTTAACCTGAGATTTCTACAGACCATTTCTGACATCACTCTTACCATAAAGATGAACCGGACTTGATATAGCTTGTTCGAGTTTTTAGGCATTATCTCTAAATAAACCCGGTTTATTTTACTAAGTGGGGAAAGCTGATTGAGGAAGAAACTTCACTAATATGATGTCCCCTGGGATAACCATAGTTTGTAGTAAGGAATGCGAGTCCTTAGATTGAGGACTAAAGTGCTCACTACAAACCAGGTTTCTTTTCTCTCCCCCTCTTCTCTCGTACTTACCCACACGGAACCTTCGATTGGTAAAACGAAGATTTTGCCGTCTCCTTGTGCCCAACTAATCCAATTAATTAGTTTTGGTATGGTATAATCAAACATCACTTATTTTTTGGCTAGGGTAGTAGGTATGAGGTGGTAAGAAAAATGGCTTACCCATTACCGATTACCCATTACCTATTACTCGCTACCGATCAGTCATACAAACCGAACTTAACAAGCAGTTGTTCGAGTTCCTCATTCTTCATGGGGGTAGGAATGACATGATTGGTGTTTTCGTCAATTGCTTTTGCTAAGTTGCGATAGTGTTGTGCTTGTTCGCAGGTTGCATCGTATTCGATCACCGTCTTGCGGTTTAATTCTGCACGTTGAACCATATTGTCGCGGGGCAGGAAGTAGATCATTTGGGTGCCGAGTTTTTCGGCAAGTGCGGTAATCATTTCGGCTTCCCGTTCGACTTTGCGCGAGTTGCAAATCAAACCACCTAAACGCACGCCACCACTGATGGCATATTTTTGAATGCCTCGGCAAATGTTGTTGGCGGCGTACATCGCCATCATTTCACCAGAGGTAACGATGTAAATTTCTTGAGCTTTTCCTTCGCGGATTGGCATGGCGAAACCGCCGCATACTACGTCACCCAATACATCGTAAAAAGCGTAATCTAATCCTTCGCTTTCTTCGTATGCACCGAGTTGTTCGAGTAGGGAGATGGAGGTGATAATACCCCGACCTGCACATCCTACGCCTGGTTCTGGGCCGCCAGATTCCACGCAAAGGGTGTTCCCGAAACCTGACTTGCGGACTTCTTCAAGTTCTACATCTTCGCCTTCTTCCCGCAGGGTGTCTAGTACGCTGCGTTGGTGCAAACCACCCAAGAGTAACCGTGTAGAGTCAGCTTTGGGGTCGCAACCAACTACCATAACTTTTCTACCCATTTCTACTAATCCAGCTACGGTATTTTGTGTGGTTGTAGATTTACCAATACCGCCTTTACCGTAAACAGCTATCTTTCTCATTTTAGACCTCCTAATTATGGTCTGATTGCTGTGGTAAGTGAAACTTTCGTTCGCTACAAATCACTATTTATCTACCAAGAGTTTGTAGAGTTTTTCAGGAAATAAGTTCAGAATCAATTTTCTATTCAAGAAATTGTTCTGTCTTTTAGATAACTAAAATGTAGCTTTTTAGTTCCTACATAAATACTATACAAGCTCTTTATTGATAAATGTATTTGCAGTTACAAAATGGAGAATTAATTGGTGTTTTTATGAAATTTATTCTTGAATTTTTAAAGATTAATTATTTGAAAAGATATCAAATAATAACGAAATGTTAATGGTAGAGGCTAGAAACCCAGTTTCTTGAAAAAACCGGGTTTCTATTCAGCTTAAATCATCTTATAACGCTAAGGACTAAAGTCCTTACTACAAACGAAAAAACCTAGCTTTGAGCTAGGTTTGTCAGTGATAAGAGAATGAGCAATCCTAAAGGGCAAGCATAACTAAAAAAATTAGGTCAAAATACGGCTTCCACAACTAAGTTGGGAAGTACGCGATCGCGCAATCTTTGTTCGATCGCCATTTTCAAAGTAATGATGACACTAGGGCAACTATCGCAAGCGCCTTTGAGCAATACCTTTACTTTGTCACCTTCCAAACCATATAACTCTACATCTCCGCCATCCAAAGCCAAAAAAGGCCGAATTTCTTCCTCTAAGACTTGCTCGATCAGGGCAATTTTTTGGACGATGGTGAGAGATTTAGTGGTAGATGGAACGGATGGAATAACTGTGGGTGTTTGGCTGATGTTTCGGAAATTTTGGCTAGCTGTTACTTGTGTGATTAAATCATCGATATCTGTCAAGCAGGAACCGCAACCGCCGCCAGCTTTAATATAATTAGTTACTTGTTCGGCGGTAGTGAGGTTATTGTCGGAAATAACTCGTTTTATTCTGGTACGAGTGACGCCAAAGCATTTACAAACTAAGGGACTGTGGTCTTCTTCGTGCTGTTGTAATGGAATACCTTTGTAACTAGCAACTGCTGCTTCTAGTGCTTCTTGTCCCATTACCGAACAGTGCATTTTTTCTTCCGGTAAACCACCTAAGTAGTCGGCTATATCTCGGTTTGTAATCCGAGTGGCTTCTTCAACTGTCATGCCTTTAATTAATTCTGTCAAGGCGGAGGAAGATGCGATCGCGCTTGCACAACCAAAAGTCTGAAAACGCGCATCAAGGATTTGATGATTTTTTTTGTCAATTTTCAGATGTAACCGCAAAGCATCGCCGCAAGCGATACTTCCTATTTCACCCATGACGACTGTTTCATTTTCCTGGCAAATATCTGAGAGGATTTCTCCCATATTTCGAGGATCGTGAAACAAATCCATTACTTTTTGAGTATAGTCCCACATTGCTGTTTCTCCTGTTTGGGAAATGGGAATTTTGCGATCGTCATTCCCCTGTTTGAGGCGATTTTTTAACTAAAAAGTACTGCTGCTCTATCTTTTAACCAGCCTTGATTTTCGTCGGTTTCGCTGTTAAAAGGTGAGATAGCGCGTAATTTTTCCACAATTTTAGGCATGATTTCTAACACCTGGTTAATCTCTGCATTGGTGGTATAGCGGGAAAGGCTAAACCGAATCGATCCGTGCAGTAAGGTGTAAGGTAATCCCATTGCACGCAGTACGTGAGATGGTTCTAAGGAACTGGAAGTGCAAGCGGAACCGGAAGAAGCGCAAATACCATATTTATCGAGTAATAGTAAAATTGCTTCTCCTTCGATGAATTTAAAGCTGATATTGGTAGTGTTGGGTAAGCGTCTAGCGCGATCGCCATTTACTTCGCTATGGGGAATAGTAGCGAGTAATCCTTCTTCTAAGCGATCGCGTAATAATTTAACTTGCGTTTTTTCACTATCTATATGTTGCAAAGTGAGTTCTGCTGCTTTACCCAATCCGATAATTCCCGGTACGTTTTCCGTTCCACCCCGTCTTCCTCTTTCCTGATGTCCGCCAGTTAAAAGCGGACGAAAACGCACGCCACGACGCACGTATAAAACACCAATTCCTTTCGGTGTATGAAGTTTGTGACCGGATAAAACTAAAAAATCGATGGTGCTATTCTTCATACTAAAGGGAATTTTACCAATTGCTTGCACTGCATCGACGTGAAATAAAATACCCTTTTCTTTGGCGATTTGTCCGATTCTTTCGATGGGGAAAATCGTACCTGTTTCGTTATTAGCTGCCATTACGGAAATTAGGGCAGTATCATCTGTAATAGATGCTCTGACTTGATTTAAATCTAGTTGTCCTCGCCGATCTACACTTAGATAAGTGATGCGATAACCTTTAGTTTCTAATAGTTTGCAAGTATTCAATACTGCTGGATGTTCTACCTGCGTGGTAACGATGTGGCGCTTGCTGGGATTGGCAATTAAAGCGGCATTAATGGCGGTGTTATCTCCTTCGGTACCGCAACTGGTAAAGATGATTTCGACAGGATCGGCATCTAATAATGTGGCGATTTGCGATCGCGCTTCGTTAATTTTTCGCCCGACTCTGCCGCCAAAACCGTGCATACTGGAAGGATTTGCGTAATATTCGGTTAAATAAGGAAGCATTGCTTCTACTACTTCATCCGCAACGCGAGTAGTTGCGTTGTTATCTAAATAAATTACAGGCGGAGTCGAATTAGTTACTACGCTCATGATTTCACCTCTTGATAAACTGTGGCATTTTAGATTTAGATCTAGAATCGATCGAAAATCTAAAATCTAAAATCTAAAATTGATTTCTCCACCTGTCATAAAAGTTAAAGATAACGGTTTCGATCGCATCGTAATCTTGCACTACTTCAAATCCAGCTTGGCGCAGGCGTTCTTCCGGACAAGGGCCAATTTTGGCCACTAGAATTGCCGTGCAGTCAGACAGAATTTGGACGATTTGTTTGAGTTCGCCTGGGCCACCATCACCGCCGTGACAATACTGAGAAACCGGACGGGTATCCATCAACGTTGCTTGCGTTCCGTCTACTTCGTAAATGAGGAATTCTTTGGCGTGTCCGAAATGCTGATTAACTATACCGTTGCTTTTGCTAGCTACCGCAACTCGGATTTTAGATGGTTTGTGCTGATTCTCGTCATTGTGCAATGCAGGGTGACTTTCTAGATAATCTGGTGAACCACTCTTGAGGAGAGTGGGAGAGTTTAATTCTGTGGCGCGTACCATTGAATTCTGTGGATAGGAGGACTTAAATTTGCTAGTTCGGTTCGTAGTGAGGACTTCAGCCCTCAAATTTCTGAAATATTGCACTTCTGGCAAGTAAGGGCTTTTTGGTGAGTTACGAAGACTAACGCACCCTACAAAAGCCTGGTGCAAAATCTCAAGTTTAGGAATTAACCATTGCTTTACACATTGCTTAGTTTTTTCCTTGCAGTCTTTATATCAGATAGTTTTTTCTAGCGTTAGCGAACCTGGGGAGATTTATTTAATTAGTATTGATTAACTTGTACTCAAATTCTCAAATTCTTATTGGTAGCCAGTTGTAAGAATTTATTTAAATTTTTGGGGTAGTGGGTACGGGGTTTTTGGGGACTGGGGTGCGTGCATTTACTGAGGGAGGAACGGGGAAATTTGTACTCAGCCTGTAAGCTTATCACGGTAATAGTTTCATGGCTATTTTAGGAGATATTTTTGGGCGCGATCGCTTGTACTCAAAAAACTTACTGTTGTACTCAACAAAAGGAAAACCCTAACTGCTATAAACCTGGCAACCCTTATCAAATGGGGTTTTCTAGCCATTTACGGTTACTTTTACTTACTGCTTGAGGAGAGCTAATTTTTCCCGCCGCTAGCAAATCTATCAAACGATCGGACTTATAATTTGGTTTATAAAATAAAACTGGAGAAGTCTAGGTTCCGCGAACATCTCCAGTTTTAAGATACCCACAGAATTCAATTGTGTATCCACAATAGCATTATTTATTGGATGGATGTGCTAGTTAAATCTAAAACCGTAAAAAACTTTACAATTTGTCCGCAAAAGCGCGATTTTTCATGGTGATGGACGAGCGATTGCGGGCGATCGACAGCCAATCGCGAAACGATCTGTTTTAGAGATGGCAAATAGATACTTAATGCGATCGCTAATAAATAATACGGCAAAATAAAATAATCTCGCTACCCACCACCCGAAAAATGGATAGGTATTAAATAAAAATAAACTTAGGTTGCATTACCCAGAAAGTCTGATATAACAAAAATTAACTGCTATGTATCAACCTCAAAAAGCTACATTTTACTCATTAATCACTAGTTTAGTCATTAGCAATGAATTAGACATCTGCAAACAACGCTGTAGGAGGCATACCTTTAATTCCTGGAGATGTTTAATAGCGATCGCTGATTACTCGGAAAAACTAGTAAGCCGTCGCGCATTTAAATTTTAAAATCTGTACGCTGGAACCATTCCATCACTTCGGGTTAAAAAACTAGATGCGCCGCCGCTTAAAAATTGACGAATGAAAAATAAAAAAGCTTTTCGCAAACAAACAATACTACAAAGAAAATGAATGCGATCGGTAGGCTAAGTGTTAAACGCTCCTGATTTTGGTTATTTTTATCGTTTCACCCATAAAAGATCGAGCGCTGCTTGGCAGCGATTCAACTCCGAGCATTCTTCAACAATTTATTGCTACTCGTGAATAATTAATAAGCTGGCTAGAACAATGTTGGGAAATATCAATTACGCTCATCGCCTCGATCGAGAAGCATCTCCAATAGAGTTAGAGCAAAGAAAAGCAGACTTTATTAATTTTTTACAAAAAGAACCGATATTCAGGAGTTACGAGCCAAATTTTGACTCCTGAATTCTATTTTTAATCAACAGCTACCATCACGTTGCTAGATTTAATCACAACGTAAGCTTCTTTACCCTCAGCCAATCCCAATTTTTCTGCTGAAGCTTTAGTAATCAATGAAAAAATTTCAATGCTAGGAGCCACTTCCACTGTTATTACAGAATTAACAGCCCCATGTTCTACATTTTTTACCGTACCTTTAATGAAGTTCCGAGCGCTAATTTGCATATACTGACCACCCTTTGTTAAATAAGCTATTTTGCTTAGTAAGTTTATCAAATTTTCCACTGAATCAATAGTTTTTTTTGAGAAATTTAATCAACAAAATCTTAAGTTTTTCTGTATTTTTATACTACAAAAATTTATTTTTACACACTCAACTCCAGCACTTTTTTCAGCCGCTCTTGTTCTTCTAACTTAAGTTTTATCCGACCATTTTCAATATCTCTGACCCAACTCTGACTTTTATTAACCATTGCTGCCAAACTTCTTTGACTTAAACCTTTCCTTTTTCTTGCCTCCACAATCTGGCTGCTAGTTAATTTTGTTTGTGTTCTATACTTTTGCCTTGTTTTCACTATTTGTTGTTTTTTGTTTTCAAATTCAGTTAATAGTTTTTCCCATTTATCTGGAAGTTCAAAACGCAAAATGCGAGCTTTCATCAACATTAGCCATTTGCCTCGCGGTGCGGGATCGGTGAGGCGCATTTCTTTGCCACCATCATCGATCCAAAATGTTAATGCTTCGTCACTATCTTCTGGTACATCACTTAATTTAGCCCAGAGGGGCTGAACTTTTAACGGATAGCTAATCGGATCGAATAGAGCTTTAAAGCCATAACTATTTAAAACTTCTAGATCGCTTTCAAATACTCTGATGCGTTTTTTACGTTCGTTTTTGTTTGTATACGCCTGGGCTACTTTTCTTTCGCCATAAGCAACTTTCATCAAAGTTGCTACTGTAATTGGTTGTTCTATCCCTAACTTAGTTTTGAATAGTAACCACAACATCATCCGGGCAGCCCCCTCATGTTGTTGCCAAATACTCATGATCGCTTTTAATAAAAATTGAGGCAGAATACCATACTGATAAAAAGCGATCTTATCTTTATATCCTTCCTTATTGAGGAAGAATTCAGCCCAAGCGCCTGCTTTGATTTTAAAAGTCAATCCGGCTACGTATTTATTTCCTTCTCTATCTTCCTGAAAATGTTGGTCAATGCTAGTAATATGCCAAATTCGGCTCTCTTCTACGGTAAATGCTTTGACTTTTCCTTGTTGTGGCCAATTAATAAATGCGGTTATTTGGCTGGGTTGTTGAGCCAGGTATTTGATGAGAGATAATTTAGAACTTTTAGATAAATCTTTTCGCCGATCTAAACCTAAATAAGCTTCGATTTGTTTGTCGTCGATCGCAAATTCTTCTTCCCAAGGTCGCGCTAATCCCGTGGCGTGAGCAGCGTAAATTAGGTGCATACAAGCGGCGCGAATATCAATTTTTTGAATTGCGTTTAATGCCTCTTCAGCAGCTAATGTAGTTGGCGGTTCATCTCGCTCCAGATAGTTAGTGATTCGGAAATGAATAAATCCCAGTTCTTTTTTGATCGATCTATAATAAAAAAGCTTTCCATCGGCGTCAGTTGTCCAAGGTAGGGATTCTCTTTGAGCTAGAATGTTGCACGCTTCCCAAATAATAATCGATGAAGCGATCGGACTATTATTGCCATCTGAAAATAACTCCGGACTGGTTAGCATGATTTCATTTGAAAGCTTGTGTCTACCTTTTTTAGGTTTTTTTGCCAAGTTTAAGGGAACGGGGTTGAGCGTGGGACACGCCTCTACGCATAAGGGTGCTGGGTGATATCCATGACAGTTGTTGCAGGCGACGGGATCGATCGAGTATCTATTTTCTATTAGCGAGATAGCGTTAGTTGGACATTGGATTCGGCAGGAATCGCAACTAATGCAATGGGAAATCATGGTATATGCCATAAACTAACTCGCTCCTGGAATGGGGATAAATAAGTTTGAAGCGGTATCGGTTGATTGTATTCATTAACCGGAAAGCAAAAAATATTTAGGTTTTTGAAGAATAAATTCTACTATCAAATGTTCTGTGGTTTTAGCAAACTCAATCATAAACAATTAAATGATAGATGTTTTTTGGATTTGTTTTACCCTTCAGCCATTGATTATCTTAACTGAGCGGCATTATCAATGAAAGCTTTTCTGGTTGGGGGAGCGCGTGCCACAAACGCTAGTAATTTAACGGGACGCTAATGACATTTTTGTTAATTGAGATTTCTCTTTAATATGTCATTTATAATTAAATATTTTTGTTAATCACGAGCATTTTAATGCTTTTTTAAGCTTGAATTTACTTTAAATAAATAGTTAATACTCGCTCTCGTTAAATAACATTGCTAGGGTTTGATACCCACTCATTAAATCCTTATTTAAAGGAAATTGACCATCGGTATTGATTGAATATTAAGTAGTTTACGATCGCATATTTTAAGTACGTATAGTAATTGTTAGTATTGATTTGTTAATGATAATTTAATAAATCCTCATGTCTCTCGATTCACAAGTTCAGGTCTTGTTAGAGCAAATAGCCCAGCTAGAATGGCCATCGGTCGATACTCTCGATCCGGTACAAGCACGAGAACAGTTCACTAAGTTTCGGGGTAAACCGCTCAAACGACCCAAGATTGGGAGCGTGGAAAATCGCACTATCCCCAGCCAAGGGGGAGATATTCCCATTCGCATTTACGTGCCGGAAGGTGTGGCGCCTTTCCCCGTGCTAGTTTTCTTTCATGGCGGCGGTTGGGTTTTGGGGGACTTGGATGCGGTAGATAGTTGTTGTCGTTCTTGGTGTAAGGATGCTGGGTGCGTGGTGGTGTCGGTAGACTATCGGTTAGCACCGGAACACAAGTTTCCCGCGCCAGTGGAAGATGCTTATTTGGCTACTCTTTGGGTAGCTAATAATGCTAGTAGTATTCATGGTGATGCCAAACAGATTGCCGTAGCGGGAGATAGCGCCGGCGGCAATCTAGCAGCTGCAGTTACTTTAATGGCGAGGGATAGAAGTACGCCAGCATTGATTTACCAAGTTTTGATTTATCCGGTTACCCAATATGGATTTGATACCGAATCTTACCGTGAATATGCGGAAGGTTACGGTTTGAAAAAAGCAGAAATGGTTTGGTTTTGGCATCATTATTTAGCAAAGCCGGAAGATGGCAAAAATGCTTATGCTTCGCCGTTATTTGCAGAAAGTTTAGCCAATTTGCCACCAGCGCTGATTATTAACGCTGAATGTGACGTGCTGCGAGATGATGCAATTCTTTACGCCGAAAAATTGCGATCGGCGGGAGTGCCAGTACAGCTAAAGCAGTATGATGGCATGATTCACGGGTTTGTGGGGATGGCGCAGGTGTTGGATGGGGGGAAAAATGCGATCGCAGATATTGCTGCACAATTACGTTCACTCTTTCGTTCGTAGATTAACCGACTACCAACCTAAACCCCGTAACTAGTGCATCTATTGCCGGAGGAATTTGGCATATTTTAGTACCGCCGATGAAATGGGCAAAAAAAGTGTTAATCTTCTCTTGCGAAGCAATTCTTTCTTACTCATTAGGTGGCATTGCCTTAACGGGTTTTGTGGCAGCTTATTTCTGTGCAGTAAATACCCTCGCATATCCAGTTGAATTTTACGGCCCGACCCTAGAAGTGAAAATGGGAATCACGCCTTACTTTGCCGATACTGTTAACTTGCCTTTGGGTAATCATACCTCCCGTGCGTGGTTAGCAAACACTCACTTTTTCCTAGCATTCTTCTTTTTACAAGGGCATTTGTGGCACGCCATCAGAGCAATGGGATTTGATTTTAAGCAAGTTGAAAAAGCATTAAATTCTGTATAAATTTAATTGCTTTGCCTCAAGCGTTCATCCTCCTCACACCATGATGGTAAGTTTGTGGGATTAGCGATCGATGAAGATAATCAGTCAGATTTGACAGATAGCCGAGTTAAATCTTGGGTGTCTCAACTCAAGCGCGAGTTTGATTTATAGAGAATTGAGCGAACAATGGAGAAGGGAGAAATAATTTATTTCTTCACTTCTTAACGAATCAAAAAGTTGTACATTCACTAGGAAATTTTCCATGTCTCCACTGCCGGATGCTCTTTGGTTAAATGTTAGTCCTGCATTACAGGAATTTAACCGCCCTTTGTTAAAATATTTATCTCAACATATTACGATCGCTGAATGGGAATATTGCCAAACTCCCGATGAACCTCTATCTTTAGAAGTTGCCACAGTTTTGTTACATGATTATTTGAAACATCGCGATCGCCCAATTCATATACTCGGACATAGTACCAGCGGATTATTAGGATTACTTTATGCCCGTCGCCATCCAGAAAAAGTGCGATCGCTCACGCTTCTCTCCGTTGGCGTGCATCCCGCCGTTGATTGGCAAGCGCATTATTACACCCAACTCGAACGCCTTCCCTGTTCCCGCGAAACACTTTTAACTCAGATGGTATATCACTTATTCGGGCATCAATCTCGTCCAATTGTCGGAGAGATGTTGCGAATATTAGAACGAGATCTGATTAGTTCTTTATCTCCTCATACTTTATATCGACGAATTAGTTTTTTTCCTGGGGGAGTAAACGTGCCACTTTTAGTTTGTGGAAGTCAGAATGATACCATTATTGATGCCAATTTATTGCAGGGATGGCAACCTTGGTTAAAAGAATGCGATCGGATCTGGGAATGCCCTAAAGGACGTTATTTCTTTCATTACTTCCATCCACGACAAGTCAGAGAACAGATTACTGATTTTTGGCGGTTGCTGCCCGTGTTTTCTAAGTCTTTGGAAAGTAACGAAAATATCAAAGTTAGGTAAGAATTCTGAATTCAGAATCAATGGTTTTAGATACCAGCTTTTTGCGTGTAAGTTGGGTGGATAAAACAGATTAAGAGCAGGCTGGATGAATTCATGTTACTAATTCTGACTCCTGAGTAGGATTTTGCCGATACGATCGGCACTACCCGCGTGACTATCATGCGGTTAATCAATCAATTTGAACGGGAAGGAAAGATCGGACGGGAGGGTAAGTTGCTGAAAATTTATTTGCCAAATCTTTATCATTTTTGCTGATGGTAAGATTCTGCCATAGGTTAAGTAGGGTGCGGATGAACCTTAAATTTTCAACGCACCTGAAAAATTACAATCTCAATGTATTGTTAATTTAAGTTAGTAGATCGAAATCTTTCACAATCCTATTAAATGGTACTTTGCAAACTAATAATTGCGGGAATAAAACTTATTAAGCTTTGTTTAAATCTGCCTTAGCTCTTAGGATTTTATGGTAAATATCAAACATAATTCTTATTAACCAAAAAAAACTTAAAGTAAAAAAATAGAAAATGGAAATAACTTTACGAATTGTTGGTCGCCAGACTTAAATTCCTACTTAATTAAGGAGATACTGTCATGTTGTCACAAGCAATGATCGATCGGTTAAACGAACAAATCAATCTGGAAATGTTTTCTTCCCATCTTTATTTGCAAATGAGTTCTTGGTGCGCTTATAAAGCATTAGATGGTTGTGCGACATTTCTCAGCCAACACGCCGATGAAGAAATGTGGCATCAGCGCCGTTTAATTAACTACCTACAAGAAACAGGTGCATTAGTTATTTTGCGGAGTATGGAAGCACCTCCCACCGAATTTAATTCTCTGACAGAGATGTTTGAAAAAATCTATGCCCACGAACAATTCATCACTGGCAAGATTAACAGTCTAGTGCATTTAGCCAATACAGAACCCGATTATTCAACCTTGCAATTTCTGCAATGGTATGTAGCAGAACAGCATGAAGAAGAATTTCTGTTTAAGAGCATTCTTGACAAGATCAAACTGATTGGTTTGCAAGGGCAAGGGCTTTTTTTCATCGATCGCGAAATTAGCACTATTGCTGCAACAAGGGCAACAAGAAACAACGCCAATGCCACAACATCTGCTAATGTTTGACAATTCAGCTAACCCAAGCTCTGAATGTTAGAAAACCTTAAAATTGCTTTAATCGAAGCGATTGAAGATGAATACAAAGCCAGGGCAACTTACTGCTCGATCCTGAATAAATTTGCAGCAATTCGCCCCTAGTATTTCGAGATTAACAAAACTCAGCTAGTATCTGCCAGATAGCGGCACAAAAAAGAATCCCAGCCGGATTGAACTGCTGGGGATTCTTTTTTGAGAAATTAACGGCTTTAGATCGAGGTAAAAATGGAAGCTCCTAAAATGAATGCAACTACTGATGCGATCGTGATATTAGTGAATAGTTTTCCTACCTCTGGATTATCTCCCAACGCTGCATCATTTTGGCCGAAGGTAAAGAACAACGACCATGCTTGATTGGCACTAATCGGTGCAAAGTTATTGAAATCAGCATTAAAAACAGTAGAAGCAAAAGAATAGTTAGCTTTCATGTTCGGTCTCCTAAAATCTAATTTGCGAAAATCAATGTCAAAAATAAATGAGTTGCTGTCTACAGACTGGTCAGCCAGCCTACGATGCCATGTCCGGTGAAGACTTCCAGCGCTAAGAGGGAGACGAAGCCAATCATCGCTAACCGTCCGTTTAATTTTTCTGCATATTCGGTAAAACCAGCGCGAGATGTTTTGTCTACGTACATCTTAGGCTCGATCGCGAAGTTGTCTAAGCGTCCTTGTTGGTCAACGAAGTAGTTGCGTGCAGTCATCTGTTTTTTCCTTCTTCTTATCTCTGTAAATAAATGTAAAGTAATGTAAATAAATGTAACGTGATTTAAATCGTGCAACTAAGTGATCTCGATCGCTAAAGCCTTTTTTGTTTGGTTGATGAAAGTTGAAAGCCTTTGCCATCTTTGTATCGTACAATTTGGAATTCGGGCCGATTTTTATCTTCTTTGCAAACAGAAATTTTCCCCACTCATATCACCATAACAATTACCTTCTTTAGTTAAAACAATTACCGAATTCACAGTAGAAAATTGCTGTAAAGTAGCCTCAACAGAACTTTTAACACGGGCATCATCTCCGATGCCAGCAGAAGGAATTGTTCGACAGAATTTTAACCGCGCTACTCCCCCAGAAATGGAAAGATTGAAATCACCGCCACAGTTAGAACTACCTCTAAATTGAATCGGTTTAATGAAACCGTTTCCGATCTCATTCCTAGTAGGGCCAGCAATTAATTGTTCGATCGCAAATCGCGCTACATCCCGGCGTTGTGTTGTCCGCCAAACTGGTTCTACATAACCTAAATCTGTATTATTTCTAGAATAATTAGGAAAAAATACTTTCACCCGGTTTTGGCTTATTTTTACGCGCTCGATCGTAGGTCTATCGGTTGATTTTAGCTGGCTTGCATTGGCAACAAACTTTCCAACTGCACTTAATCCTAAAGCGGTGATTATGCCAAAAGATATTAAAGCTGATTGACGAATAACAAACATTTTTCCTCCGTGGCTTTGGCCGAAGTTAAACAAAATAAATTAAAGTTCTGAATAGAGAAAACTTCTTATAATTAGATTTATCATTATTGCTTTTAGTTCCTGCTATAAATATTTAAAAAATGAGCAGTAATAGCGCTGCTAAAAAAATAACCAGCTTCATCGCTATCTGGGCATTGCAGCAAACCAAAAAAATCCTTACTTAGTTTGATGAGCGAATAATTTTTTGACTATAAACTGGAGTTATAGATGAGAAGCAGTAAGGTCGATAATGGATGAAGTCGTTAAAAAAGTGGCTGCTTTAGGGTTACCGGGGATTGTGTTGGTAATTACGATGGCAATGACGGGTTTGACAGGTGCCGCCGCCATCTCTACAGCTTTAGCAATCTTGGGTGGCCCAGCAGGAATGTTGGGTGGAATTACCGTTTTAGGAATTACGGCATTAATTACAGATGCACTTGCAAAAGTTGGTTTGGAGGATTTGTTGACGATGATTTATTGTGAAAGGAGAATGTCCGAACCACATGGCAAGTTGTTGAATGAAATTGATTTTTTGTCTTTGTTTGATGGGGACATGAGGGATAGACTGAGAAGTACGATCGCAGATGGTTGCGGTTGTGCAACGGTGATGGAAGTTAATATTACGGATGCAACTAGAGATGCGATCGCGATTTTAGAAAAAGTCCCTGGCATAACTACCGCACATCATAGAGATTTTAAGCATTCAAATCCGATGATTCGGCTGAGGGATGGGATAGCAGTGAGAACTTGGAAAAACTTGGTGGGAGTTGACCACATTTTTTTAGCCGATCGAGACGATCGGATGATTTACGGCGGATATGTGGGTTGGATTCATTCTCAGGAACTTCAATTTGCGCTCGAACAGATTAGAAGAGACTTGACTTAATGGGTAGTGGGTTTCTCGCCAGTCACCGGAAACAGACGAATTGCAAAATCGAGCATACAATCGAGAAAGTAGTTAATTAACCTAAATCTACCGATTGAATTATGGCCCAATATCAAAAGATTGAATATCGCATTGGCGCTGATGGCAAAATAATTGAAACCGTTCTCAATGGTGTTGGTGCCAGTTGTACGGAAAATACTTCTGGAATTGAAAGCGCTTTGGGTAAAGTTGAATCGCAAAAGCTATTTCCCGAATATTATGAAGATGACGAAACTATCATCAACGAACAAAAACAGTCTGATACTGAAATGTAGAGTAGATGGAAAACGACCCGAATCTGTTTTGGTTTGGTTGCGTCTTGTGGTTGGTTAGCATTTGGCTAATTTTCAGCCTGCGGCGTTCCGAAAAAGGTAAGTCTGCTAAAGGTAAGGATACAACTGCGGCAATGGAAGAGTTGAGGCAAGAATGTCTGCGACTACAAGCACAATTGCAACAGCAATCAAAGCAGCTAGAAACTGATTTTCAAAATGCTACTTTCTCTCAATTACAAACTCTATTAACTAATTATCCCAGCATCCGCAAAATGACGGAAGCGAAACCAGATTTACCAGCGAAAAATTTGGTTTCGCTATTTACGCCTTTGGATAATGTTTTAACTAGTTGGGGTTATGAAAAAATTGGTAATGCTTGGGAAAAAGTAGCTTTTAATCCCCAACTGCATCAGCCTGATAGTAGTGATATTACAGAAGGTGAGTTAGTTTACATTCGGTTTGTGGGATATCGAAAAGGCGATCGCATTCTTTCCCCAGCGAAAGTTAGCCGCACTTTGCCAGGGGCTAGGGACTAGGGGCTAGGGCAAGAGAGTGGGAGAAGATGAAATTCCCGATCGCAAATGACCAATGACAAATGACCAATAAAAAATGACAATTATTGCCATTGATTTTGGAACTAGTAACACGGTTGTCTCCACTATCGATCCGGTGACGCAGACGCCAAAAACCCTAAGATTTAATAGTATATCGCGAGGATTTGAGACGCCTAGCGGTCAAGTATTTGTAGTGCCGACTTTAGTTTACGTGCACAAAGAGAATAGTTTGGTGTTTGGGGAACAAGTGCGATCGCAACGCCTGGGATATTCTCAACCAGAAAGATTTTTTCAAGCTTTTAAACGTGACTTAGCAGCAGATTTTCAGCCGCCACCCCGTCAAATTGATGGTAATAGTTATACAGCAGAATTAATTTCCGAAACGTTTATCAAAGAAATTTGGCAACAGCTATCCAAAGAAAATTTCCAACCGGATCGGGTAATTTTTACCGTGCCAGTTGGCGCATTTGAGCGTTATCTCGATTGGTTTCGCGATGTAGCGAACAAGCTGAATATTCCGGAAATTCAAATCGTAGATGAATCCACAGCCGCCGCCTTAGGTTATGCCGTACAAAGGCCGGGTGCGGTGGTTTTAGTAGTAGATTTTGGCGGCGGAACTCTTGATTTGAGCTTAGTTCGTACCGTTACCGCTAGCGGTGGTAAAAGTAAAACAGTATTAAAAGCGGAAGTGATCGCTAAATCCGATG
Organism: uncultured bacterium; assembly: GCA_964546365.1. Lineage (GTDB taxonomy): Bacteria > Cyanobacteriota > Cyanobacteriia > Cyanobacteriales > Aerosakkonemataceae > DATNQN01. Next base: position 28,942 of record CAZJJR010000029.1, read on the forward strand.
CTTATGTCGGTGGCGTGGATATCGATGTTTGGATCGTCGAGAATTATTTGCGGCAAATTAATTCTAGCAAACAAGAAGTAAAAGAGATTGGTTGGCAGAATTTATTAGAAGTAGCAGAAAAAATGAAAATTCAGCTATCAACTGCACCGGAAGCTAAAGATAGTTGGTTTGATGATGAAAATTTTATCGCCCATGAATTAAAGTTAACTAGAGACGAATTAGAAGAAATTCTGGAATCTCAACAATTATTAGAACAACTGCGGGAAGCTTTAGATGAAGTGGTGGCAGTTGGTTATGGCAAAGGAATTAGTAAATCGGATATCGAACAAGTGGCGCTGGTGGGAGGTAGTTGTTTAATTCCCGCTGTACAGCAATTAATCATATCATATTTCGGTCGCTCTAAGGTGAAATTGGGTAAGCCATTTGAAGCGATCGCGCACGGTGCTTTGACGCTTCCCCAATTAGTAGAAGTAGAAGATTATTTGCGACATGGCTATGCAATTCGTCTTTGGGAACCACAACTAAAAACTTATTCCTATTTTCCATTATTTGAAAAAGGTAACAAATATCCTTGCCAAAGAGAAGAACCATTGGTATTGCAAGTAGCACTGGAAGGACAGCGAGAAATTCGTTTAGATATTGGGGAAGTGGCAGATACATCTCAAGCCGAAGTAACTTTTGATGCTCAAGGCAGAATGACTAGTAGCCAACTGCAACATCAATCAGAATTTCGCTCTTTAGAAAGCCATCATCAAGAAGTTTGCGTCGCTCATCTCGACCCGCCGGGACAAGTGGGAATTGACAGAGTAGAAGTAATTTTTGAAGTGAATCAAGGGCGAATGTTGTTGGCGACGGTGAAAGATTTGTTGACGGGTAAAGTATTGGTGGAAAGAGGGGCAATAGCAAAACTTCAGTAAATTAGTTAAACAAGATTAAAAAATCGGTTGAGAATTTCTATTCAATTGCAGGTAATATTGTTGATATTATTAGAAAAATCCGTTATGGCTACAATATTGGTCATTGAAAACAATGCTGACGGTCACAGCGCTATTCGAGAAATTTTGCCTGCGTCTCACTTTGAGATCATCAAAGCTAAAAATGGTAGAGAAGCACTCAATATCCTCTACCAACGGCCAAAACTGAACTTTATTTTATTGGATTGGAGATTACGTTGGGTAAGTGGTTGGGAAGTTTTTCTGTATATCAAGTCCGATCGCGAATTCCATAAAATTCCTTTAGTAGTTATGTCAGGACGCAAAGACCATGTAACTTCTCAAATTCCGGAACCGTTTGATTATTTTGAATTTTATCACAAGCCATACGATCAGAAGCAATTAATAGCAGCAATGAAAGCAGCTATAGATAAAGCAAAATTACGAAGAAGCGCTGCCACTCTACAAGTTACAATTAATAATAATTATTCGCTACCAAAAGAATACGATCTCGTGCTTGGAGGCCAAGATCAATTGCCTTTGAATGCTGTAGTCTTGGGCGGACTCGAAGGTGTCAAGCGGCGCTTAGGGAGTAAGATTGTGGAAGAACGCGCGATCGCTCTAAAAGAAGCGCTGAATTATGGTGAAGCTGGATTAAATTTGCTAATTAAAGCTTTAAAGGATGCTGAATATTTGGTACAACAGACAGCCTACTCGCTACTGCAAACGAGCAAGACAGAAACAGCAGTTAAACAGGCTATTAAACGTTATAATTACAGGCTTTCTGACTTTCTTGATTTAATTAGCGCGATCGATGGCAAGTCAGAACAAGATTGTTCGGTTTTACCAAGTTTAGCTACTGAGGCTATTGTTAGTACCAGTAATAATTCTACCGTTAATCACAAAATTTTGTCGATCGCTTATAGCACAATGGTTCGGACAAACATAAAACATATGTTATCTTTTGCCAAGAACTTAGAAGTTCTCAAGGCTGAAAACGAAAAACAGGCTATTAATTTACTAAACAGGGAAAGGGTTGACTTAGAACTGATATTATTAGATTTATTCCTTCCCCACGAAAGCGCTTTGAAAGTATTCCAATACATACAAGCAGATGCGGAACTTTGCAAAATTCCCTTAGTAGTGATTTCCAGAAATAAACAGCAAGTAAGTTTAAAAATTCCCGAACCTTTCGATAAATTTGAAGTTCTAGCAATACCGTGGCTTCACTATCGGCTAACTGAAGCCGTCAAACTGGCTGTAGCGAAAGTTATATAGGACTAAACGATAGCGATCGCATTTTTCAACTAGACATCAAACTCCTGAGATCTCCAGCATAAGCCCATCTTTGGCTTTTCTTTAATAAAGCGGTCATGGCAAGGCTGGTAATTGGCGGGCTAAAATAGTAACCTTGGATTTCATGACATCCTTGGGCTTTGATATATTCGTATTGTTCTTTGGTTTCTACACCTTCAGCGGTGATATTTAAGTCTAAGCTTTTTGCTAAAGTGATAATTGTATTGGTAACGGCTGCATCGTGGGAATTAGAAACGATCTCGCGCACGAAAGAGCGATCGATTTTTAAAGTATCGATGGGAAAACGCCTCAAGTAGTTTAAAGATGAATAACCTGTACCAAAATCATCGAGTGCTAATTGTACGCCCAATTCATGCAATTGTTGCAGAACACTCATGGATTTTTCTACATTATCCATCATCAAACTTTCGGTTACTTCCAGTTCTAAATAAGCGGGATTAAGTTGGGTTTCTTCTAAAATAGATGAGACGAGTTGAACTAAGTTTGGTTGTGCTAACTGACGGGCTGATAAATTAACTGCGACTCGGATCGGTTCTAATCCCGCTTCTTGCCACATTTTGTTTTGAATGCAAGCGGTGCGGAGTACCCATTCACCAATGGGAATAATTAAACCATTAGCTTCTGCTATGGGGATGAATTTGGCGGGAGAAACGAATCCGAGTTTGCGATTTTGCCAACGCAATAGTGCTTCTACGCTCACGATAGTGTTGTTATGGATGTCCACTCGTGGCTGATAGTGAAGTTGCAGTTCGTTGCGCTGTAAAGCATAACGCAAATGGCTTTCTAGCGCTAATCGTTCTTGCAATTGTGAATTCATGTTAGCCGAGTAAAACTGATAGTTGTTTGGCACTGTTCGATCGGCTTCATCGACAGCGGTGTGAGCGCTTCGCAACAACTGTTCTGGGCTATCTCCATCAAAGGGATAAATAGCGATGCCAATACTAGCTAGAGGAGTAATTTGATTACCGTTCAAGTTAATGGGTAAGGCGAGTCTTTCCAAAAGTGATTCGCACAAACTTACGACATCTTCTGATGCTGTTAATTCGGTAAGGGCGATCGCAAATTCATCACTGCTAATCCGACAAAGCAGATCGAGAGAGGATATACTACCGCTCAATCTTTGTGCCACTACTCTGACTAACTGATTGCTAGCGCTATTGCCCATTCCATTGTTGATTTCCCGGAAGTTATTTAACTTCAAAGCCATCACAGCTAACAAGCGATTTTTTTCCTGCGTTCGCAATAATGCTTGCTGGAGACGTTCGGCAAACAAAACTCGATTGGGAAGACTGGTTATGGCATCGTAGTTAGTCAGATGATCGATAACTTCATCGAGTTTTGTAATAGTTTGTACCGTATCGGCCATCAAAATTCCTACTTCATCAGTATATTTTGTAGGCAAATTAGGTAGCTTTTTCTCATTAATATATGCTCTTTGCGCTAAATAGGTAAGGACGATCGGTGTTAGCAATTTGTGCAAGGCATATAGAGTGATGCCAGTACCGATTAAAGTAGCAATTAATGCGATTCCTAAAATCCTCAATGTTGCGGCAAAGGAAAATGAGTTGATGACTAAAAAATAAACCAGAAGTGTTAAAAGCGGGACGTGGGTTCCGCAAAAAGCTACGGCCATGATTTTGCCCTGATAGCTTTTTGGGTGAGGAAATCGGGATAGGAAGGTGTAAAGCCACAATTTTCGCTGGTAATTTTTCATAGAAAATCCAAATAATTTTATTTTCCAGTTTGCTCAAACTAAATATTTATACTAGCACCAAATCTTTCCCAAATCGACTAGAGCTATTTTGCCAATTTATTAGAGTTTGTAAATCGCTCCACAGTTAGATTTCATTTATGTGTTGCTGTTATTAATAGAGTGATTACTTGTTACTTATCTTTTATTTTATAAACAAAATGTAAAAAACTAGGGAAGATTTAAATATAGACGGAAAAAAATTCCCATTAGGGGTTGTTGGCTAAACACTCGTAACTAGCGATCGATACTTAAAAGAAAAAAAACCTCAGCGTAAATACTCAAAATATATTACCTAGTTCTACTATAAAGTAAGTAAATTCCCGGAAGTAATTCCCTTGCATCTGGATCTGACATTTCCCACTTCCGCGTTAAAGATGGGGTATGGGAAGAATATGCCAATGCCAATCAATCTAAAATAAACTGACTGGGTAACTATCTGAGGGAACAGGCGCAAAATTACAGGAGTTCGTAAAACTAGTAGCAGTTGAGTAGTAAAAGCATGATGACAGATAATTTTAATTTACCTAGAGAATATGATGCGGTGCTTGGTTCTCAAGTAGCAATGCGTTCAGATGCAGGGGTGTTAGGAGGTTTGGCAGGTGTGAAGAGACGCTTGACAAGCCCTTTAATTCAGCAAAGAGCGATCGCGGTTTCAGAAACGGGGAAATACGGTCAAGCTGGTTTAGAATTAGCGATCGAATGTCTGAAGGACGAATCTGAAGAAATACGCAAAGCCGCTTGTCGAGTCCTGTTAGAGAATACTCAATTACCGGGGGCGATCAAAGCATTATGGACTTATCGGACAATATCTTTAAATCTCCTCTATGCACATTCAGGTTATGTAACTGCGATTGCTTTTAGTCAAGATGGCAAATATTTATTTAGCGCTGGCGAATTGGGTAATATTATAGTTTACGATTTACAGCAAGGACAAGAAATTCATACTCTGAAAAGTCATTGCACTTGGGTTTGAGCGTCGTGTAGGGAAAGAGTGTA
>CAZJJR010000030.1:0-2088 GCA_964546365.1 uncultured bacterium
AGCATAACTATGGCAGAAATAGTTCTGTTTCATTATGGATGATTATATATACGCGAAAGCAAAAAATAAAAAAATAAGTGTTTGTTGATGCCGAGCATGGTCGAGTGGCTTTGCCGAGGTACGTCCTGATTACTCATTAACAAGAAAAAAGCTTAATATATAACCATCTAAATTCTTTCATTAAAAATATTAAGATAGTTATGAATCCCTGGCAATACAAACCTTGGTGGTGTCAGCCTTGGTCGATTATACTCACAGGCGTGACGTTAATTGGTGGTAGCTGGCTATTATTCAAAATTATTTGGGTAACAGCGGTCATTTCCTTGCCAGTTTTAACCTGGATGGGCTTTTTCTTAATTGTTTGGCCCCAGTTGATGCGGCAAAGCGCGATCGAAAAAGAAGATTCTTAGCAGAGATTCGGATATGCAGATGGAAAATCTATTTAATCCAAGTACAGTGCTTGAGTTCCATCAACAGATCGGTAACTACTTATGATTCAGGCGCTACAATCGAAAATTATTAATCAAATCGATCGAATTTACTACAAATGAGATGCCTTGGGTTGGTTGGCGATTGCCAGTCATGCCTGAAGGCTTAGAGTGAAGGAATCTTCATGGGAGACGCTGCTAAAATTACTTGTCCCAATCAACTCTGTCAGGCTCCCAACCCCGAGGCGCACAGATTTTGTCAGCGATGTCGCACTCCTTTACCGAAACGCTATTTGTGGGCTGTAGGTGCTGGGATAGAAGGGTATAAACCTGGAAAACTGTTGGCCGATCGCTATTTAGTCAAACGCGATCGCATTTTGCTGGATACTAAACCTGGATTTACCCCATTATTTCCCACCGATATTCCCGATGCAGTGTTGCCATACCTGCGGTTATTTTCCTACCAGTTACACGTTCCCCAAGTTTATGGAAAATTACCACCTCTTAAGAAAAACCAAAACCAAGAAATTTGGCTACTAGAGCAAGCGCCCATTTTTAGCGATCGCAAAGAGGAAGCGCCTGCTTTGCTCCCAAAGTTAACTGCGGTATGGAAAAACACTTCTACTATACGTCAGCTAAATTGGTTATCGCAGATCGCTCATTTGTGGCAACCTTTGAGCTACTTGGGAGTAGCAAGTAGTTTGCTAGAGCCAAAACTGCTCAGAGTAGAAGGCTCTTTAGTCCGCTTGTTGGAATTATCTCCCGATCGCGAAGAACTAACTCTCAAAGACCTCGGTCTATTTTGGCGAGAATTGGTAAACGATACCAAACCCGAAATAGCAGATTTTCTAGCAGAACTTTGCCAGCAAAAGATTCGCCAGCAAATATCTATTGATGAAGTAATTACACAACTGGAGCGAGTACTGGGGGAGGTTGCGCGATCGCAAACTCGCACCTATCAAGTCGCTACTTTAACAGATACAGGGCCAACCAGACAGCGCAATGAAGATGCTTGCTATCCACCTAGTGGAAGCTTTAACCAAATTCCCATCGATTCTCAAGCTCTAGCAGTTGTCTGCGATGGAATTGGAGGACACGAAGGCGGAAATGTTGCCTCCAACTTGGCAATTGAAACTGTAGTATCCCAAATTTCGCAATATGTAGAGGCAGAAGTCAGCCATTTCCAGCTGATAAATCAATTGGAAAGCGCCGTCTGCGATGCTAACGATCGGATCAGCGAGCGTAACGATCGAGAAGGAAGATTCGATCGCCAACGGATGGGAACCACCCTGGTGATGGCTTTAACCAACAATCACGAAATGTACGTTACCCATATAGGGGATAGCAGAGTTTATTGGATTACCAGTACTGGTTGCCATCAAGTCACCCTCGATGATGATGTAGCCAGTCGAGAAGTTCGCCTTGGCTATACTTTATACCGGGAAGCCTTACAACAACTAGGGTCTGGCTCTTTAGTACAAGCATTAGGGATGAGTTCCTCAAACAACCTACATCCCACCGTACAAAAATTAATCGTCGATGAAGATAGTATTTTCCTACTTTGCTCTGACGGCCTCAGCGATAATGACCGAGTAGAACAATTTTGGGATACGGAAATTCTGCCAGTTTTAGCTGGAAAAATCGATTTGGCAACCGCAGC